>JBHIEB010000022.1:0-8486 GCA_046760405.1 Minisyncoccales bacterium | reverse complement strand
CTACCACTGAAATTGATACTGATGCTGCTAATGACAAGAGTATTAGTGCTGATATTGTCTTTTTTGATGGCACGGCGGCGGCACCGCCGGGTGGAGCTACTTGGAAAGAAGCTGAAAACACCTCTACCACCTTAGCAATAGGCGAGAATGTTCGTTTAAGAATTGCCGTAGCTGATGCTACTGGAACGCAGGCAACAGATTATGATTATCGTTTAGAATATGCTTCAAAGAGCGGGGTTAGTTGCGGAGACGATGAAAGCTGGATTACTATGCCAATTACCGCTACTACTGAGCATTTTGAGATGACTACCAGCACTTATTTTGCTGACGGTGACCCAACTACGGCTCAATTGAGCAATCCCGAAGGATATACTTTTGTTGCTGGTAAAATGGTTGAAGACCCCTCTAACAGTTCGGGAAACATAACCCTGCCAGTTGAAAACTATACTGAAATTGAACTTGTTTTTCAGGCCAATGCCAATGCCACTGGTAGCTACTGTTTTCGACTGACTAAGGCGGGAATTGTTTTAAACGAATATCCTGTTTATCCCGAATTAGAAATTGCACCTTAATTATGGAAAATCGTGGTTTCACTTTAATTGAATTTTTACTTTATATAGGTATTTTAGTTATGGTATTGGTTTTAACCGGAGGGTTCTTATGGGATATTATTTTTGGTAATATAAAAGAAACCTCCTATCAGGAGGTCCAACAAAATTCCAGATTTGTTTTAGTAAAAATAACCCAAGAAATAAAAAAAGCCACGGGAATAAATAGCCCAACCCCTGGCACCGCCTCTACTACTCTTTCCCTTGCCATGGCTGCTACTTCCACAGATCCAACCGTGTTTGATTTAGTAAATGAAAAATTAAGGATTACCCAAAGTACTAGCAGTCCCTACGAAATGACTTCCAATCAAGTAATAGTAACTAATCTTCAATTTACTAATCTTTCTTATCCAGATACACCAGGCACGATTAGAATTGAGATGACTATTGACCATATTAATCCTGGTAGTCGAAGCGAATACGAAGCCTCGGCCAGTTTTAAATCAACGGTTTCTTTAGTTGAAGGTGGGGCTGCACCCTAATTTTTATGGCCTCTAATTCTATTAAAAACCAACAAGGTTTAATTGCCTTAATGACAGTTTTAATAATTTTAGCAATAACTTTAGCAGTGGGTATTGGTCTTGGTTTGGGTAGCATTAGCGAAACCAAAATGGGCCTCCAAAAGAACCAATCTTCAAAAGCTTATTATTTAGCCAACCTCTGTGCTGAGCATGCCTTAATGAAATTAAAAGAAGATAGCGGCTATGCTGGGAATGAAGCAACTAGCACTGAAAACGGCATTTGTGAAATTTTACCAATTGAAGGCACCTGGACTGTAAAGGTTTCAGCCACCTCTTCTGACCAAACAAAAAAAATAAGGATAATAATTAGCCAAATTAATCCCAAAATGATTATTAGTTCCTGGGAAGAAGTGGCAGGATTTTGAAAACCAATGTTTAATCTATTTAAAAAGGAGGCTTTGGGATTAGATATTTCTGATCGTTCAATTGAAATAATTTCTTTGGGTGGAACATTAGAAAACCCTCAGCTTTTAGCCGTAGGAAGAGCAGTTCTTGAACCAGGAATTGTCGAGAATGGCAAACTTCTTGATAAAGAAAAACTAAAAGATTCTCTTCAAAATTTAATTAAAAACCCAAAACTGGGCGAAATAAAAACCAAGAAGTTTATTTTCTCCCTTCCGGAGTCAAGAACCTTTATTCATATTGTTGAATTCCCAGAGGATTTAAAAAAAAGAGAAGAATTAGAGTTTATAGAATCCCAAGCCAGTCAGACTTTTCCTTATTCCCTAAAAGACCTCCACTTAGATTTTAAGACCAGGAAAAGGGATAACTTAAAAGAGGTGCTTTTAGTTGCTGCTCCCAAAAACATTGTCGATGATTATTTAGAAGTATTTAAAAGTTTAAAACTTCATCCCTTTGCCCTGGAGACCGAATCGGAAAGCTTGGGCCGATCTTTAATTCAAGACCAAAAAGAAACAACATTAATTGCCGATATTGGCATGAGAACTACTAATTTTAGTATTTTTGATGAAAAGGAATTGAGACTCAGCGTCTCAATCGAAATAGCGGGGAATAGATTTACTCAGAGCCTGGCTGAGAATTTAAAAATTTCCAGAGGGGAAGCAGAAACTCTTAAAAAAGAAGTTGGTCTTAACCCAGAACCAAGGGGAGGAAGGACCTTTTTAATCCTTCAAAAAGAGGTTCAGGGGATAATCTGGGAAATCAGGGAAATTGAGAAATATTTTCAAAAAAAAGAAAATAAAAAAATCAAAAAAATTATTTTAGCTGGAGGATCAGCTCTGCTTCCTCGTCTCTCAGAATATTTAACTGAAAACCTGGAAAGGCCAGCTTCAATCGGTAACCCCTGGAATAAAATAAATATTGATATTTTCCAAGAGGAAGAATATTTTAAAAAAATTCTGGAAATTAACCCTATTCTTTATGCCACTTGCATTGGCTCTGCCTTAAGAGGGTTGGCCAAAAATCCAGAAAAAACCGGAATTAATTTAATAAAAGAGATTAAGGCCAAAAAACTCAGCTTTATTTCAACTATTTTGGCAAAAATAAAAAGGTCGCCATTTGATAAACAATTATTCTAAATTTTTATGACCAAACACGGCTTTACTCCGCCCTTTTTGCGGGGTAAAAAAGAAAATATTTGTCCAGTATCGGACGAAAAAGAGGCGGGGTTTACCCTTGTTGAACTCTTAATAGTAGTTGGTATTATTGCCATTTTGATGACCGCCCTTCTTGTTACCCTCAACCCCTTCCAGCGATTTGCCGGGGTTCGTAATACGGCCCGACAGGCCCATTTAATGATTGTCTCAACCGCCATTTTATCCAATGCCGCTGCCAATGAGGGAGTATTTACCTGCACCGCTGGCGAGATTCCTACCACTACGGCAAAAGTAATGGCAGCTACTGGTACCGATGTTTATAATATTTGCTCCTGTCTGGTGCCAAATTATATTTCCGGTGCACCGGTTGATCCGTCTACCGGTTCATACACCGATTGTACAGATTATGACACTCGTTACACTATTTTACAAAGCACAACAACCGAGCTCATTACCCTTACTGCCCCTGACGCCGAGATAGGAGAGACAATTACTATAACTCGCTAACTTACTCTTTAGGTTTTGATTATCCCCATTTAGTTCTTAATTAATTTTTTTATTGTGCTAAAATAAAATGAGAAAACAATCTAAAAGGTCGAAAAAACAAAATTAGAGATGAATAACACGAGTTAAATTTATGAAAAAGAAGGGTTTTACCCTAATTGAATTATTGGTAGTAGTTGGAATTTTAGCGGTGCTAATAGGAGCAATGGCAGCAGCGATTAATCCTATGAAGCAGTTTGCTATGGCTAACAATGCTCGGCGCTGGGCAAATATTATGAATATAATGAATGCCGTTTCCCAGAACATAGTGGATAATCAGGGGGTTTTTGCTACCACAACCGCCGAGTGTGGTGGAGACCTGCCCACCAGTACTACTACTATGAAAAAGACAGGTGGTTATGATATATGCGGCTGTATAGTTCCTGGTTATATAGGGAGTTTACCCGTTGATCCTACCAATGGCAGTCCGGCCGGTGGCGTCTCAAGTTGTGCTGCTACTTATGATACTGCTTACGATATTATTTATTCCACTACCACCAGGCGAACGACTATTATAGCTCCTAATGCCCAATCAGAAAATGGAACAGCTCCAACAATTTCTCTTACCCGTTAGTTAGATATTAGTTTAATGATAGATAAGTATTAGATTAAAGAAAAAATCAATTTCCAAGATATGGAATTAAATCTTTTTATGGTTGAACAGCTTTTATGTTATTGATAGGGATAGGAGCTTTTATTATTGTCTTAATTATTTGGTTGCTTTCTCTTAGAAATAGCTAAAAACGTCAGGTAAAAAACTTTAGTTTAGTCTTCTTCAAAAGAGATTGAAATTACTCATTGAGCAAGGGCTCATTTTTTTGTTATAAAATTTACCGAGTTATTATTAAGAGCTTTGAGACTCTCCTTGCCCTCCAAACTTTTTTATCCTCCCAAGTTTTTTTAAAAGTTGGGAGGGCTTGACAAGTTTTTTATAATATATTATAATGAATGTTATAAAAATAGCCCCGGAGCTGGGGGGTAGGAATTTTTCTTAGTCACGGATGGCCTGGCTCAGGCGAAGCCAATCCTCGGAAAAAATTCTGAACTTAGTTCCTGAAACTAAATTTGACCCCCAGCTCTGGGGTTGTTTTATTCTCCAACAACTCTTTCTACTTCCCCAATAGTAGTTATTCCCTCCAGAACTTTTAATATGCCATCCTGATACATAGTTATCATCCCTTCTTTTATTGCCTTTTCCCTTAAGGCGGCAATAGACGGTGAGGTTAATATAAATTTTTCCATTTCATCACCAACTAAAAAAGTCTCAAATATTCCAACTCTCCCCCGGAAACCGGTAAAATTACAACTTTTACAACCGACAGCTTTTGGAATTTTTAACTCTCCACCAAATTTAGGAATTTTAACTTCTTTTGGAATTCCTTTCAATTCTTTTTTTATTTTCTCTAAAATTTGGTGGGGGGCTTTTTCCATTTTGACACATTTTTTACAAACTTTTCTGACCAGCCGTTGGGCAACGGCCATGTTTATAGCAGGAGCAATGTTAACTGGTTTTTCACCTAGGGCCTGGAGCCTGGCTACTGTTCCGGCAGCATCATTTGTGTGCAGGGTAGTAAAAACTAAGTGACCAGTCAAAGCAGCTTGCAAAGCAATACTAGCTGTTTCTAAATCCCTAATTTCTCCTACTAAAATCACATCAGGGTCTTGGCGCATAATAGACCTTAAACCATTAGCAAAGTCATAATAAGTTGGAGTGCGATAGGCGGCCTTCATTAACTCAGCCAGACCAGTTGTTTTGACACCACCTTTAGGAGCTGTTACCTGAGTCTGGGTAATTCCTTTTAAATGATATTCAATTGGGTCCTCAATCGTAATAATTTTGATTTCTGGTTTTTGAATTTTTTTTAAAAAAGCATAAAGGGTGGTGGTTTTACCCGAACCAGTGGGTCCGGTAACAATAATCATTCCATTTGGTTTTTTTATTTCTTTGTTAAAAATATTTAATAAGTCCTCTCTTAAACCTAAAACCTCCATATCAATTAAGCTTTTTGGATTTAAAACTCTGAGGACAATTGATTCTCCGTGTTCAGCGGGCAGGGTTGAGGCCCTAATCTCAACCGGAGCCTTTCCAATAAGAACAGAAAATCGGCCATCCTGGGGCCGATCAGTAATATTTAATTTAATACCGGAAAGGAGTTTTATTCGGGAAAGGAGGCTTTCGTATATTTTTTTATTTAATAATAAAACATCTTGTAAAATGCCATCAATTCTGGCTCGAATTTTTGCCTCTTCTTCCTTTGGCTCAATATGGATGTCAGAGGCCTCCAAAGAAATCGCCCCTCCCAAAATGATTTCTAAAATTTCGGTCACTCTCTTCTTTAAATAAGCCTCAATTTTCTTTCTAAAAGCGGAAATATTTTTTATTTCTTTTTGAGTCTCAGTTAAGATGGCAGGAGAAATTATTACTTCTCCCGTAATTTTTTTTGGAGTTTCGGGCATAAAGGTCTAAAATAAACCTAAGAACTGATTACTTGAATTTATCTCACTTCTTTTAAAAAGTCAATTCCCTACGAATTACCTGCCCGCCATCAGCTTCGCCCCCGCCTGCCTTCAAGTTGCCGAAGGCAAGTCGGGCAGGTCAGGCGAATGGCAGGCGGGCGAATTTGTACGAATATACGAATAAAAGACAGATGAATGAATTATGGAGATTTTAACTATTAGCCCTAATCAAACTAAAAAGACCGGGACAATTCTGGCGAAAGAAATTCTAAAGTCCTCCTTAAGAGATAAGGCATTTGTCTTTGGATTGGAGGGAGATTTAGGAGGAGGAAAAACTACTTTTTTGCAAGGATTTACTAAAGGTTTGGGAATAGGAGAAAAAATTTTAAGCCCGACCTTTGTGATTTTAAAAAAATTCGAAATCCCCCGCACCAAAGCAAGCTTGGTGCGGGGCAGGCGAAATCCAGAATTCAAAATTTTCTATCACATTGACTGTTACCGAATAAAAAAAGCGAAAGAAATTTTAGACCTGGGTTTTAAAGAAATTATTTCCAATCCCAAAAATATTGTGGCTGTTGAGTGGGCAGATAGAATTCGCCAGATTATGCCCAAGGGCACAATTTGGTTAAAATTTAGATTGGTGGACAAAAATAAAAGGAAAATTGTGGTAAAACCCCGTTAGAAATTACTTTTATCGGATTATTTCTCTAAATTACTGTTTATCTGAAAGTGGAATTTAGATTTCTAACGGGGTAAAATAGAACAATGGCTAATAAGAAACGGCTTATCCTTATTGACAGCAACTCTATTATCCATCGAGCCTATCATGCTCTCCCTCCTTTAACTACCAAGAAAGGAGAACTGGTTAATGCCATTTATGGATTTTTGTTAGTTTTTTTAAAAGCAATTAAAGAATTCCAGCCTGATTTTATTGTTGCTTGCTTTGATTTTCCTGCCCCCACTTTCCGTCACAAAAAATTTAAAGAATATAAAGCAAAAAGACCGCCAGCCCCAAAAGAACTCTACCGCCAGATTCCAAAAGTAAAAGAGGTTTTAAGCGCTTTTAATGTTCCTATTTTTGAAAAAGAAGGCTTTGAGGCCGATGATATTATTGGAACAATTAGTAAAAAATTTCCCCAAAAACAAATTTTTCCCCAGGTAGAAACAATTATTATAAGCGGAGATTTAGATACCCTTCAGCTGGTTGATAATAATACAAAAGCCTATCTTTTAAGAAGAGGAGTGAAAAATACAATTTTATATGATAAAAAATCAACCAAAGAGAGATATTCAGGATTAAATCCTGCTCAACTTGTTGATTTTAGGGCTTTGAAAGGTGACCCTTCTGATAATATCCCCGGAGTAACCGGCATTGGAGAGAAAACAGCGATTAATTTATTGAAAGAATTTGGAACAATTGAAAATCTTTATCAGGAATTAAAGAAAAAAGGTAAAGGACTTAAAAAGGTAAAGCCCAAATTAAAAGAATTGTTGCTTCAGCAAAAAGAACAGGCCTTTTTAAGTAAAGAGTTAGCCAAAATTCAAAAAAATGTCTTAATTAACCTTAATCCTAAAAAGTATCAATGGAAAAAATACGATAAAGAAAAAATAGCCAAGCTTCTTAAAAAGTTTGAATTTTATAGTTTACTCAAGAGGTTGCCAGAGCCTGGCCAGGAAGATGAAAAGACTACAAGGGAATTAAGGTTATGGTAGAATAAAAGAAACAAGGTCGAGGGTCAATAAAATATTTAACAATCAAAAGACTTTTAATGAGCTTTAAAGATTTAAAAATAAGAGCGAAATTATTAATTGGTTTTGTGACAGTTGCTTTGCTGGTAGGAGTTATTGGATTGGTGGCGATTAATATTTCTAAAACCGCTGCTGAACCTTTTGAAGAGGTGAGAGAGGAATTTGTGCCCGCAGTTTTAACCCTGGAGGGCATGAGACAAGCTTCCTATCGAATGGCTCTGGCTGTGCATGAGTACCTTTTGTATGGCGAGGAAAGGCACAAGGCAAACTTTGAAGCGGCGGCAACAAAAGAAGCAGCGATTCTTGAGTTGTATGAGGAAGCTGAAGCCGGAGAAGAAGCAGAAATTATAGAGTCTTTTAAACAAGAGGTCGCCGCCTTAACCAGTTTAGGAAGGCGAGTAATCCAGCTGAAAGAACAAGGGGCAATACAAGAGGCTGTATCGATAGAAGAGGAGAAATTTCATGGGACTCATCAGGCATTTCAGGCTGATCTTGATGAAGAAATAACTCACGACCGTCAAGATTTAACCCGAGCCTTTGTGAGAATTGAAAACACCATAAAAAAAAGCCGACAGACTATTTTATTTGTCACTATTTTTGTTTTTGCTTTAGCTATTGGTTTTGGCTATTTCATTTCGCGTTCTATTTCAAAGCCGGTTATAGAGATTCGTGATGCGGCAGTAGAGGTTGCTCAAGGAAACATGGAGGTGGCTATTACGCCGCGGTCGAATGACGAAATTGGAGAGTTAGCCGCTGCTTTTAATGGAATGATTAAAGACCTAAAAGCATCCCGAGCCATTTTAGAAGAATCCAAAGCGGTTCTTGAAGTAAGGGTAGAGGAAAGAACCAAGGAACTAAAAGAGCTTGCCCAAAGTCTCGAAGAACAAGTCAGACAGAGGACAAAAGAACTTCAAGAAAAAATAGAAGAGTTAGAAAGATTTCAAAAATTTGCCGTAGGTAGAGAATTAAAAATGGTGGAATTAAAGCAAGAAATAGAGAAATTAAAAAAAGAGCTGGAGAAACATAAACTGACTTAAATTTTAATTAAATTT
>JBHIEB010000021.1:0-8652 GCA_046760405.1 Minisyncoccales bacterium | reverse complement strand
TTATAAATGTTTAAATATTCGTAAATTCGTAACGTATTCGCTATTCGTTGATATTTTTATGAGAGTAGAGAACTTAAAAGCAATCAGAATAAAAATTGCCTCACCAGAGGAGATTTTGTCATGGAGTCACGGTGAGGTTTTAAAACCCGAAACCATAAATTATAGAACCCAGAGAGCTGAAAAAGATGGACTTTTTTGCCAGAGAATTTTTGGACCAGAACGAGATTACCAATGCTACTGCGGGAAATATAAAAGAGTTCGGTATAAAGGCATAATTTGCGATCGATGTGGGGTAGAGGTGACAAAATCTTCTGTTAGACGAGAAAGAATGGCCCATATCAAATTAGCCGCTCCCGTCTCTCACATCTGGTTCTTAAGAGGAATTCCTTCAAGAATGGGAATGGTTTTAGACATTTCTATGCAACAACTAGAAAGGGTGATATATTTTGCCGCCTACATTATCACCGATGTAGATGAGGCAGCTAAGAAAAAGGTTTTGAAGGAGATTGAAAAAGAATACAAAGGCAAGGTGAAAAGTGCGAAATCAGAACTAAAAAAGCAAAAAAAACTACAACTCGCTCCCAAGTCTTCCCTCAAAGTTAAGCCACGGAAATCTTCGGGCATTCAACCTTTGAATCAACTCCAAGAACTGAGAGAGGCAAGGAATAGAGCCAGAAGAGAAGTCCTATCAATAAAACCTTTAAAAATTTTATCTGAGATTGAATATCGCGATTTCTCTTTGAAATATGGGGAGGCTTTTGAAGCTGGGACAGGCGCTGAGACATTAAGAAAAATCTTTGAAAGGATTGATTTAAAAAAAGAAATTAAAAAATTGGAAAAGAAATTAGAAAAAGTTAGCCCCCAGGATAGAAAGAAAATTTTAAGAAAATTAAAACTCTTTCGGGGAATAGAAAAGGCAAAGATTCGTCCGGAATGGATGTTTTTAACGGTCTTGCCGGTTCTACCCCCAGATTTACGGCCCATGGTTCAGTTAGATGGCGGGAGATACGCCTCCTCTGACTTAAATGATTTATACCGAAGGGTAATTAATCGAAACAATAGGTTGAAATATCTTTTGGAAATTGGGGCTCCGGAGGTGATTGTGAGGAACGAAAAAAGGATGTTACAAGAAGCAGTTGATTCCTTAATTGATAATGGAATGAGACGAGGAACAACTACTCGGGCGACAACTGGTGGAAGAAGATTACTGAAATCTTTAGCTGATATGCTCAAAGGGAAACAGGGCAGATTCAGGCAAAATCTTTTAGGAAAAAGAGTTGATTATTCTGGCAGGTCGGTGATAGTTGTTGGGCCAGAATTGAAAATTAATCAGGTAGGTTTGCCAAAGAAGATGGCTTTGGAACTTTTTAAACCTTTTGTTATTAGAAAGCTTTTGGAAAAAGAATTAGCTTATAATGTTAGAGGAGCCTCCAGATTAATTGATGAAGAGACTGACGAGGTCTGGGAATGTTTGGAAGAGGTGGTCAAAGATAAGCTGATTTTATTAAATCGGGCACCAACTTTACACAGATTAAGTATTCAGGCTTTCTATCCGATACTGATTGAAGGAGAAGCAATTAGAGTTCATCCAATGATTTGTCGGGCATTTAATGCTGATTTTGACGGAGACCAAATGGCAATTCATGTGCCTCTATCTGATAGGGCCCAGGAAGAGGCCAAAGAAAGAATGTTAGCTAGTCTAAATTTATTGAAACCGGCCACTGGTAGACCAGTCGTCACTTTATATCAGGATGTTGTTTTGGGCTGTTATTGGTTAACAAAGACAGCTGAGGGAGTAAAGGGCGAAGGGAAGGTGTTTGGTAGCCCAGGAGAAGCAATGTTGGCTTATGAGTTTGAAGATGTGGATTTAAGAGCAAAAATCAAAGTCCGCCTTTCGAACGGTTTCATTGAAACCTCAGTGGGACGAATTCTTTTCAATAAGGCCTTGCCTTCGGGTTTTCCTTTTCAAAATCAACAAGTGCGGGTTAGAGATTTGGAAAAGATCGTTGGTTTGATTTTTGAAAAATATCCAAGAGAAATTGTTGAGGAAACTTTGGACAAAATTAAAAATCTGGGATTTGAATATTCAGCTCTTTCTGGCATTACCTGGGGAATGGATGATTTAGCTCTGCCCCAAGAGAAAAAAAGAATAATAGAGCGGGCTGAAAAGGAAGTGGAAGAGGTTAAGAGTTATTTTAAAAAAGGACTTCTTTCCCGGGAGGAAAAATCGGCCAAAGTAATCGAAATTTGGACCAGGGCAAAATCGGAAGTCGAAAAACTGGTACCAGAGACTTTGTCAAAGTTAGGAGATAATCCGGTTTTTCAAATGGTTGATGCTGGAGCCAAGGGTTCTTGGTCCCAGCCTGTTCAAATGTGTGGGATGAAGGGCTTGGTGATAAATCCAATAGGCGAAATTATTGAGTTGCCGGTGAAAAGTTCTTATAAAGAGGGATTTTCTGTTCTGGAATATTTTATTTCTACTCATGGAGCCAGAAAAGGAACAGCCGATACTGCCCTTCGAACTTCTACTGCTGGATATTTAACCAGAAGGTTGATTGATGTTTCTCATGAAGTAATAATTTCAGAAAAAGATTGTGGTGATAAGACTGGAATTGAGATTTTTAGAAAAGATGCTGATGAAATCGGTCAAGGTTTCCTCTCTAAAATTGCCGGAAGAATTTGTTTAAAAAATATTAGAGGAATTTGTAAAAAGGGCGAGATTATTGATTGGGAAAAGGGGAAGAAAATAATTGAGGCTGGAATCAAAAAATTAAGAGTTCGTTCTCCCTTGAGTTGTGAAAATGTTAGGGGGGTTTGCCAAAAATGTTATGGTTGGGATTTAGGAAACAATCAGCCAATTAAGTTGGGAGAAGCAGTAGGGATTGTAGCTGCCCAGGCAATTGGTGAACCAGGGACACAATTAACAATGAGAACTTTCCATACCGGTGGAGTAGCCGGTGGCGAAGATATTACTTTTGGATTGCCGAGAGTCCAGGAGGTCTTTGAGGCTCGAACTCCGTCAGGTAAGGCAGAGATATCTCTAACCAGTGGAAGGGTAATAGGAATTACACCAGAAAGAGTAGTAAGAGTTAAAAGCAAAAGTAAAAACCCAACCCGGTCATCCGACCGGGTTGCCCGATCGAATGTTCGGGCAAGACCTAAAAAAACAGCTGAGATTTTAGAATATCAGATTCCGCCTAGAGCAGCGATCTGGGTAAAGCCAAAACAAATTGTTAAGGAAGGTCAGCAACTTTGTGAAGGAAGTTTAGACACAAAGGAGCTGTTTAAATTAGCTGGCAAAGAAGAAACTTGGCGCTATATAGTAAAGGAAATTCAGAATATTTATGTTTCCCAAGGGATTCAAATTCATGACAAACACTTGGAAGTTATTGTTCGTCAGATGTTTTCCCGGGTAAAAATTAAGGAACCGGGTGAGAGTAATTTCACTACCGGCGAGATTGTGGAGCGCTCAAAATTTATCGAGGAAAATATCAGACTGAAAAAAGAGAAAAAGCGTTTGGCTAAAGCCACTCTAATTCTATTGGGGATTTCAAAGGTGGCTTTAACTACTGATTCATTTTTGTCCGCTGCCTCTTTCCAGGAGACATCACGAGTTTTAATTAAGGCAGCAATTGAAGGGAAGAGGGACGATTTAAGAGGGTTAAAAGAGAATGTCATCATAGGTAAACTGGTACCAGCCGGAACAGGATTTAAGAAATAAATTCTAAATCCTAAGCACGAAATCCTAAACAAATTCAAATGACCAAAATTCAAAATCCAAAACACGTTTTGAACCCCGCACCAATCCTCGCTTCGCTTGGATGGTACGGGGCAAGCATTTGAATTTATTGATTAGAATTTGCCTGCCCCGTAGTTAAATTCGAAGAATTTATACTATCGGAGTTTAGAATTTAGGATTTTGGATTTAGAATTTCTTTTACGAAGTAAAAACTATGGTTTGTTATTTTTGTCAAAGAAATATTAAAGAGATTGATTTCAAGAATACTGAACTCCTAAAGAAGTTTATTTCTGGATTGGGAAAAATTAGAGCAAAAAAAAGGACTGGAGTCTGCGCCAGTCATCAGAGGAAATTAGCCAAAGCCATCAAACGAGCTAGACATTTAGGAGTGCTTCCTTACACAATTGAATAGTTTATCAAAAATTGGTTTTTTAAGCTTGGCTTGTTATTATTTCTTTTATTTTCTTTAATATCTCTGGATTTTCTTTCAAAAAAGTTTTAGAAGCTTCCATTCCTTGGCCAAGCTTTTTATTTTCAAAATGAAGCCATGAGCCGGCTTTTTTTATTATCCCAAATTTCAAACCAGTATTGATGATATCTGAAAATTTTGAAATTCCTTCATTATAATAAATATCAAACTCAGTAGTTTTAAAAGGGGCCGCTACTTTATTTTTGACAATTTTGGCTTTGACTCGATTGCCAATGATTTCATCACCATGTTTGATCTTGGCAGTTCTTCTTAAATCAATTCTAACTGAGGCATAAAATTTTAGAGCCAGTCCGCCAGGAGTTATCTCGGGATTTCCCCACATCTGTCCAATTTTCATTCTTGTTTGATTCAAAAAAATAACTGCTGTTTTTGTTTTGGAGATAACTCCCGAAAGCTTTCGCAAAGCTTGACTCATAATTCTTGCTTGGAGGCCGATTTGGAATTCTCCCATTTCACCAGCAATTTCGGCTTGAGGAACTAAAGCGGCTACTGAGTCAATAACAATTACATCAACTTCACCTGACCTCACTAAGGTTTCAACAATTTGGAGGGCTTGTTCGCCGGAATCAGGCTGGGAAATTAACAAATCATCAACATTTACCCCAATTTTTTCGGCATAGTCAGGATCTAAAGCATGCTCGGCATCAACAAAAGCAGCTGCCCCTCCTCTTTTTTGGGCTTCGGCACAGATATGGAGAGCTAATGTGCTCTTGCCTGAACTTTCAGGACCATAAATCTCAACTACTCTACCCCTTGGCACTCCGTTCACCCCCAAAGCCATATTTAAAGAAATAGAGCCAGTTGGAATTGCCTCAACCTGGGAGGGTTTAGTTTCTTTTAATTTCATAATTGCCCCTTCCCCAAATCTCTGTTTAATTTCAGCTACTGCTTCCTCTAAGTCCTTTTTTTCAATTTTTGGTTTTTTTTGTTTTATCATCGTTTTTATCTTACTATTTTTTATATCTTCTGCCAACCCTCATTTTCTTCATCAGTTTTAATAAATACCTCTCTTGGTTTTGCGCCCTGACTAGGTCCTACTACTCCCCTTTCTTCGAGCACATCTATTAACCTGGCTGCTCTGGCATAACCTATTCTTAGCTTTCTTTGCAAGAGAGAGGCTGAAGCCTTGCGAGCTTGAACGACTACTCTTTTTGCCTCTTCATAAAGAGGGTCTTCTTCAAACGAACGGCCTTCAAACTCTGTTTCTGAGACTTCCAAAGTCCTTCTTAAATCCTCAGATAGCGCATTTTTTAAAATCTCCTGTTCAATTTTTGACTCTTGGGCCTGGTCTATATCTGGTCTGACTTTTGACTTTATCCAACCTACTACCTTTTTTACTTCTTTTTCTGAAATATAGGCTCCCTGAATTCTTTTTGGTTTAACATTTTCAGCCGAAATAAAGAGCATATCTCCCAAACCCAAAAGCTTTTCTGCTCCCGCCATATCCAAAACTGTTCTTGAGTCGACCTGGGAAGCTACCTGAAAGGTAACTCGGGAGGTAATATTTGCCTTAATTAGTCCTGTAATTACTTCAACTGATGGTCTTTGAGTTGCCACTACCAAATGGATTCCTACTGCCCGAGACATCTGAGCTAATCTCACAATTCCCGCCTCAACTTCTCTGCCTTTAGCGGCCATCAAATCAGCCAACTCATCAACAATTAAAATAATGTAGGGCAGAGGATTAGTTTTGCTCTTAAAGGCCTGCTCGTTGTAACCAGCAATACTCTTTGTTTTCATTTCAGCCAAAATTTCAAATCTTCTCTCCATTTCTTCAATTAACCATTTTAAGGCATTGACTGTCTTTTGGACATTAACAACCACTGGACACAAAAGATGAGGGAGTCCATTGTAGATTGAAAATTCAACTCTCTTTGGGTCAATTAAAACAAATCTTAAAATTTCAGGAGAATTTCTATAAAGAAGAGAAAGGATTAAGTTATTTAGAAAAATTGTTTTACCAGTGCCAGTAGAACCGGCTACTAATAAATGAGGCATCTTTGCCAGATTGTCATAAATAGGATTGCCCGAAACATTTTTCCCCAGACAAAAAGTTAAATTGGAAGGAGAATTTTGGAATTTAGGATTTTGAATCAACCCTCTCAAGTGAACAGGAGCTCTAACTCTGTTTGGAACTTCGACTCCAACTAAACTCTTGCCTGGTATGGGAGCCTCAATTCTGATCGGATGACTGGCCAAAGCCAGAGCTAAATCATTAGAAAGGGAGGTAATTTTTGATAATTTTATTCCGTCGGCCGGTTTTAAAGTATATTGGGTAACTGTTGGTCCAATATTTACCTCTGACATTTCGACCGGGATTTCAAAACTTTCCAAAGTCTTTTTAATAATGGTTGAGTTTATTCTGGTATCACCAGCTAAGGGTTGACTTTTTTTTGAATCTAATAATTCCAGAGGCGGCATTTGATATTTGGAAACTATTTCTCGATGAGGAATTTCTTTAGTTTTTAGTTCAAAAGGGGGAGTCTCTGTTTTTGGAGGTATTTTTTTTATCTCTGGTTCAACCTCTTTAATTTTAAAAGAAGGGGTAAAGATTTTTCTAATTAGAGATGGTTTTTTTTCAGCTTCGGGAGTAGGCTCCTTAGGGGCTGGCTGTCTTAGGAGATGCCAAAAGATTAAAACTCCAGCCAGTATTACTCCCAAAAATATAATTTGAGTTACCCAAAAACCAAAAAGTTTTAAGAGGGGCCAACTAAAAATATATCCTAATAAGCCTCCATATTTGGAACCTGGCGCCAAGTTTTCTAAAATTCCAGAAATAGATAGAATCAAGCTAAAAATTGCCAGAATTAAGGGGATAAAAATTTTTTGGTATTTTGTGAAAAAAAATATCAATCCCGCTAAAACTAAAATCAAAGGAAGGATAAAAACAACATTGCCGATCAAAAAATAAAAGAGTTTAAAGAGATACCTTCCAGCTACTCCCGCCTTTTCAAAAAAACTTAAAGCAAAAATTATTGTCAAAAGGAAAAAAAATATTCCCAGAATATACTTTTTTGTCTCTTCTGACAAAAGAAATCTACTAAACCTTCGTTTTCTTTTTATTAACTTTTTATTTTTGTAACGCTTTTTTTTCTTCTTAACCATCATTTAAAAATCCCAAATTACAAATTCCAAAATTCAAATAAATTCCAAATTCCAATGACCGAATGACCAAAACGGTTTTGGAAATTGGAGTTTTGGTCATTGGAGCTTATTTGGGATTTGGTGCTTGGAATTTGGTGTTTAAACACTTCGTGTTTCGGATTTCGAATTTTAGAACGGTATGTCTTTCACATTTATCTCACCTTCTTCAACTATCGGAATTTCTTCATTAGTTGTCGTTTTCTTTTCCGGAGGGAATACTTTTCCAGCCGCTCTGGGGCCCAATTGTAATCTTTCAGCTATAATTTCAGTTCTGTATCTTTTATTTCCGGAAGCATCTTGCCAGTTTCTGGTTCTGAGCCTTCCTTCAATAAAAGTCAAAGAGCCTTTAGTTAAATACTGAGAGGCAATTTCCGCTAATCTTCCAAACAAAACAATATTGTGAAATTCAGCTTGCTGTTGTTTTTGGCCAGATTTATCAGTGAAAAACCTATCAGTGGCTAATCCAAAAGAAGCAACTGGTAGTCCTGAAGGAAGAGTTTTCATTTCCGGGTCGCGAGTCAAACGACCAATTAAAAATGCTTTGTTTAAATTCACTAATATAATGCAAATCTACAAATGGTATGCGAATGCTGCGAATACGCTAATAATCCTAATTTAAAGATATTCGCAATTCGTAGATTAGCATAAAATTCGCATATTGGCATTATTTAAGATTCGCCGAGGATTTCTTCGAGTTTTTTCTCAATTTCTTTTGACTCGACCTTTTCCCAGTAGAGAAATTTCGAATGGAAAATTTCTTTGAAATTTTCATTTTGCCCCTTGGGCATTTCGAAATTCTTCTACTGGGTTTTTCTTTATTTTTTAATCCTCACCTAATATCTCCTCTAATTTTTTTTCTATTTCTTTCAGTTCAACTTTTTTCTTTCTTAGTTTGGGCTTTTTGGCCAACCTTTTACCCCTTCCCGAGATTTCCTTGATGTGGGGTTTTGTCAGAATTAAATAACGAAGAATTTGAACTTCTGATTTTAAATTTTTTACCAAATTTTTCAATTTTTCCGGTTTGAGATTGAAACTTAAAGTAGCCCCAAAAGCTTCTTTCTCTTTTTTGACTGGATAGGCCAGCCTCTTTTTAGTTGGCAAATTTACTTCATTTAAAATTCCCCCCTCTTCTTGAATTAGAGAATTCATTCTCTCTTGGGCATCTTTCAAATCTTTTTCTGAAAGTTGGGGAGATATTAAATAAGTGAGTTCGTATAACTTCATAATATCAACGAATAGCGAATACGTTACGAATTTACGAATATTTAAACATTTATAA
>JBHIEB010000020.1:0-8662 GCA_046760405.1 Minisyncoccales bacterium | reverse complement strand
GGTTTTTAAATATGTTCCTCTCGGGGGCACCCGTTGTCCCCCCCGACCCCCCTCCTCCATAGACTGTTATCCATTATACAAAGTCAGGTCGCTCGCCTTCCTCCATGGAACGTCACTTTAAAATGCTTTTCTTCTGAAAAATTTTCTTATTCCCCGCCCAACTTTGGGTTTAACTATTTCTCTTTTTGGCCTTAATTTTGGTTTTTCTTTTCCCTCGACTTTTCTAATTTTTTCAATTTTTTTAACTTCTTTGGGTTTTTTAATTTTTTTAGGTTTTTTAGCCTTTTTTCCTATTTCCTCAAGAACAATCGTGATATGAGAAGTTTTTTTCTGAATCTCTGAAGCCTGTCCCCGAGCTCTCGGCATCCATCTTTTATATTTTGGACCTTCATCAACTAAAACCTTAGATATATAAAAATTTTCTTCCCCCAACTGAAATTTATTTCTGGCATTGGCTATAGCCTGCCTCAAAAGTTTCAAGAAAGGGAGAGCTACTTTTTTTTGAGTAAAACTCAAAATAGTTTGAGCTTCCTCAACTGTTTTTTCTCGAATCAAATCAGCAACTAATCTTACTTTCCGGGGGGCAATTCTTAAATATCTTAATCTTGCTGTAACCGCCATAGATATAATGCTGATATGCGGATCTTATGCCGATGATGCGGATTGCTGATATAAATTATCCGCAATCTGTAGATTGGCATTACATCCGCATTTATCCGCATTGTTTTACTCTTTGGCTTTTTTCCTTTTTTCTGCTTCTCTCTTGGCTGCTCTTTGCTCCAATTCCCTCTGCATTCTTCCACCGTGCCTAAGAAACTTTTTGGTAGGAGAAAACTCGCCCAAACGGTGTCCAACCATATCCTCATTTACTTTCACTGGTAGGAACTCCTTGCCATTGTGAACTCCAAAAGTAAAACCGACCATTTCTGGAGTAATAGTGCAAGCGCGTGACCAGGTTCTAATAACTTCCTTTTCTTTTGATTTCACCTTTCTAATCTTTTTCAGTAATTTTTGATCTACATATGGACCTTTTTTAAGTGACCGAGCCATAGGCGTTCCACTAAAATTAAATATTAAAAATAAAATATAAAAAACACAAACACAAAACGTAAAAATTTTAGATTAGTGTCTTAAATTTTATTTGTTTTTGCATTTTTAATTTGTGTTTTTAGTTTTTGATTTTTGGTTTTTTATTTTTTACGTCTTCTCTTAATAATTAATTTATCTGTCCATTTCTTTTTTCTTGTCTTAACCCCGAGAGCTGGTTTTCCCCAGGGAGTTTTGGGATGTTTTAGACCGATAGGTGCCTTTCCTTCGCCTCCGCCATGAGGGTGGTCACGTGGAGTCATAGCCGAGCCTCTAACAGCTGGTCGCCAACCTTTTAATCTTCTTCTACCAGCCTTACCAATTTTTTCAAAACGATGTTCGGGATGACTAACTTGGCCAATTGAGGCAAAACATTCCTGAGAGATTTTTCTGATTTCCCCGGAAGGCATTTCCAGGTGAGTAAGCCTCTCTTCTTGAGCTAAAACTTTAGCGGTGGCGCCCGCCGATCTTACTAATTTCCCTCCCCTGCCAGGCTCCAATTCAATATTAAATATCTGAATTCCGGCAGGAATATTTTTCAATTTCATTCTATTCCCGAGTTTTATATCAGTTTTTTCAGCACAAATTATCTCATCACCAACCTTGAGGTCAACCGGAGCTAAAATATATCTCTTCTTGCCATCTTGATACTCAATAAAGGCCAAAAAAGCAGTTCGATTTGGATCATATTCTAAAGCAATAACCTTTCCGCCAATACCTAATTTCTCTTGGCCAAAATCTACCACCCGATAAAGTTTTTTTACTCCTCCTCCTCGATGACGAACAGTTATTCTACCAGAGCTAGCTCTACCTGCTCTTTTTTTCAATGGCAAAAGCAGCCCTTTCTCAGGTTTCTTTTTGGTTAGTCTGCTTTTTGAATTTTGGATTTTGGTCATTTGAATTTGTTTAGAAATTAGAAATTAGGATTTAGGATTTATCGAGGTAGCACCTCGATTTTCTGTCCTTCCTTTATTTTGACAATTGCCTTTTTATATCCTTTCCTCCACCCAGATATCCTCCCTAACCTTCTCCGTTTTCTCGGCACCTTTATAATCTTAACGCTCAAAACTTCGACTCCATACAAATCTTCAATGGCTTTTCTAATTTCTGTTTTATTTGTTTTTGAATAAACTTTAAAAACATACTGATTTTTTTTAACTAAATCTGTTGCTTTCTCTGTAATATGAGGTGCCTTTAAAATCTTCCAAGCGCCGGAAACTTTTTTCCTTCTATCTTTTGGCATAACAACAGTAGCTGTCTTTGATTCAGCTTTAACCTCTTTTTCTTTTTCCTCTTTTTCAACCTTTTTTTTCTTTAAAAATTTAAAAGGAGTCATATTTTATTTTAAAAAAGTCTCTTTAATTACCTTTACACTAGTGGTATTACCAAGTTAGTCGCTTGCCATTCGGGCTCGCTCTCCAGAAACCCTCGGTTTCTGGCGGTCGGCTTTCTCGCCTCGTCTTCGCCGAGGCGAAGCGGGTGGCCTCCCTGTTTTCCTATACGGGGAAACCGATAGGTCTCCCCGACCCCCTTCCTCACTGGGTTTTAGAAAGGTTTCCTTAATTATTTTTATACTGTTTTTGGGCATAATTAAATATTTAAAAGAAAGTAAATCTAAGCAATTCAAGTCTTTGGCTTGAATGGTTTCTACCTTTGGAATATTTCTAGCCGCTAAAATAATATTTTTCCCCATCTCAGGTAGGGCAACTAAAGAGCTTACATTCTTGGAAGGAAGCTTTTTTAAAATCTCTGTCATTAATTTTGTTTTAGGTTGAGTTAATTTCAATTTCTCTAACAAAATCAACAAATTATTTTTTACTTTACCAGATAAAACCATAAACAAGGCTTTTCTTTTCATCTTTTTTGGGATTTTTTTCTTAAAAACCCTTTCCTTTGTTGGCCCAAAGGTTACTCCACCACCTTTCCAAATAGGCGAACGAATCGAACCATGCCTTGCCTTTCCCAGTCCTTTTTGTCGCCAGGGCTTTCTCCCCCCTCCCCTGACCTCTCCTCTTCCTTTGGCATGAGCAATAACCCGGCGCCGATTTGCCATCTGGGAAACCACCACCTGATGAACCAAATCAGGGTTTATAGAAATATCAAAGATTTCTTTTGGTAATAAAGCTTGGCCAGCTTCTTTACCTTCTTGAGTGTAAACTGAATATTTCATGTTTCTGAACGAAGTTCTAATAAAGTCCCTTTCCTTCCAGGAATAGCCCCTTTAACTGCTAATAAATTATTCTCCACATCAATTTTCACTATTTTTAAGTTCTTTACGGTTACTCTTTCTCCCCCCATTCTGCCTGGCATTTTTTTTCCTTTAATAACTCTGGAAGGAGTTGTTGCTCCTACTGAACCTAAGGTTCTAAGCTCATGTCTTGTTCCCCGAGTTTTTGGTCTTCCATGAAACCCCCATCTCTTTACTGCTCCGGCAAAACCTTTCCCTTTTGAAATTCCAGAAACTTTGACAACATCTCCTTCTTGAAAAATTGACACACCAATTTTCTGCCCGGGTTTATAGCGAGCTTTGCTCGGTATATCGCCTTTAGCGTTATAGTTCCCATTTTTAAATTCTCTTAGCCATCGGAAAGGTTTTCTCTTCATTGTCTTTTTTATCTTTTTTTTCTTTTCTATTTTTTTAAACCCAATTTGAATGGACTCATATCCATCTCTATCTTTGGTTTTTATCTGAGTAACCTCACAAGGTCCAGCTTCAATCAAAGTAACCGGGATTTGATTCCCTTCTTCATCAAAAATTTGAGACATTCCTACTTTTTGGCCCAATATAAACTTCATATTCACTACGAATTACGAATCAGTACAAATATAAGAACCTCACTTTTGGCGAGAACCTTGATTTCTCGCCTCGCTCGAAATTACGAATAACGATTTCAAACAAAATACGGGGTACTAACCCCGTACTTCATTCTCGTGGGTTAGTCTAATCTATTGTTTTAATAAATTTTTTAAATAATTAGCTGTATTCATAATAAAACAAAAATATAAATTCGTAAATTCGTAGAAATTCGTAATTCGTAGGGTTTTACATCTTTATTTCAATATCCACTCCACCGGGCAGATTTAAACTCCTTAAAGTATCAATCACTTTTGAGCTAGGATTGAAGACGTCAATCAATCTTTTATGAGTCCTAATTTCAAATTGTTCCCGGCTAGCTTTGTGAACAAAAGCGGACCTATTAACTGTATACTTGTGAATTTCGGTTGGTAACGGAACCGGGCCTGAAACTTTTGCATCATAGCGATTAACTACTTCAATAATCTGTTTAGCAGAACTATCAATCACTTTATGGTCATAGCCCCGAAGTTTGATTCGTATCTTGGTTTTGATTTCTTCTTCTGTTGCTACTGTTTTTTTCTTCTTTGGCATCTTAACCGAAAGCGATATACGAATTTACTAACCTTACGAATTACTAATCAGTACGAATATACAAATTCGTAGATTCGTATATATCCGTAATTCGTAGGAAGTCATAATTCGTAGGGTTACTTCATCACCTTTGTCACCACTCCTGCTCCCACGGTTTTGCCGCCTTCTCTAATAGCAAATCTCTGTTTTTCTTCCATAGCAATTGGAGCAATTAATTTGATTTTTAAATTTACAGTATCACCTGGCATAACCATTTCTGTTCCTTCAGGTAGGGTAACATCACCAGTGACATCAGTAGTTCTGAAATAAAACTGGGGTTTATAGCCTGAAAAGAAAGGGGTATGCCTACCTCCCTCTTCTTTGCTCAAAACATAAACCTGGCCCTCAAACTCATTATAAGGAGTGATGCTTCCTGGTTTAGCTAACACCTGTCCTCTTTCTACCTCTTCTTTTTTCAATCCCCTCACTAAAACCCCGACATTATCTCCAGCCCTTCCCTCATCTAATATTTTGTTGAACATTTCAATTGAAACAGCAGTTGTCTTTTTAGTTGGCTTTATGCCAATTAATTCTACCTCTTCATTTGGGTGAATAACTCCCCTCTCAACTCTACCAGTAGCCACTGTCCCTCGACCAGCAATTGAGAAAACATCTTCAATTGCCATCAAAAATGGTTTATCTGTCTCTCTAGCCGGTTCTGGAATATAGTCATCAACAGCTTTAATCAACTCTAAAATTGGTTTAACTGCCTCATCTTCTGGAGATTCAACATTGAGAGCTTTCAAAGCCGAACCTCGAATTATCGGAATTTCATCTCCTGGGAATTCATATTTTTTCAAAAGCTCCCTAAGTTCAGACTCAACCAAACTAATAATCTCTGAATCATCAACCATATCGCACTTGTTTATAAAAACTACCAAGGAAGGCAAACCTACCTGTCTGGCCAACAAAATGTGTTCTCTTGTCTGGGGCATCGGGCCATCAACAGCTGAAACAACCAAAATTGCTCCATCCATTTGAGCCGCTCCCGTAATCATATTTTTAATGTAGTCAGCATGACCAGGACAATCAATTAAGGCGTAGTGACGTTTTTCAGACTCATATTCAACGTGGGAAACAGAAATAGTTAATCCCCTGGCCTTCTCTTCTGGGGCGGCATTTAAATCATCTACTCCTGCCTCTGTGGCATTCAGGCCTTTTAGTCTTGAGACTTTTAAAATAGCGGCCGTAACAGTGGTCTTCCCATGAGCAACATGGCCAATGGTACCGATATTGACATGGGGTTTTGTTCTAATAAATTTTTCTTTTTCTGCCATAGGTTTGCGAATAGTACGAATGGCTCCGCCTACGAATTTTACGAATAATTCGCATTATTCGCAGTCCGAAGGACACTCGCAATATTAGCTACATTATATATTATTATTTTATAGACCTTTTAAAAAATAGTCAACAGTCAAAAGTCAAAAGTCAAATAGTTAATACTTTATTTTCTCTTCCCTTCAATAATTTCTTGAGCAATATTCTGGGGTACTTCTTCATAGCGATCAAATTCCATTGTAAACGTTCCTCGGCCCTCAGTCAAGCTTCTCAAGACAGTAGCGTAACCAAACATTTCAGCCAAAGGGACCTTCGCCTCAATTATCTTGAGATTCAACCTATCTTTTGTTTCTTTAATTTTTCCTCTTCTAGCTGATAAATCTCCAATGACATCGCCAAAAAACCCTGAAGGAGTTATCACTTCTAACTTCATTATCGGCTCCAATAAAACCGGTTTTGCTCTTTTAACTGCCTCTTGAAGAGCAGCCGAAGCGGCAATTTTAAAGGCAATTTCTGAAGAATCAACTTCGTGATAGGAGCCATCATAAAGAGCAACTGAAAGATCAACCAAAGGATAGCCAGCCACTACCCCTTTTTCCATAGCTTCCTTCACTCCCTTTCCAACTGCCGGAATAAATTCCTTTGGTATTATCCCCCCCTTAATTTCATCTATAAATTCAAATCCCTCTCCCCTCTTTTTTGGTTCCAATCTCAACCAGACATGCCCATATTGACCTCGGCCTCCTGACTGCCTGATATATTTTCCTTCAGCTTCAGCCATAGCTTTTATTGTTTCTTTATAAGCAACCTGGGGTTTTCCGACACTTCCTTCAACTTTAAATTCCCTCTTCATTCTATCAACAATAATTTCTAAATGAAGTTCTCCCATTCCCGAGATAATTGTTTCACCAGTTTCCGGATCTCCTTTAATCTGAAAAGTTGGATCCTCTTCAGCCAATCTTCTTAAAGCCAAACTCATTTTCTCTTCATCAGCCTTGTTTTTTGGTTCAATTCGAATAGAAATTACTGGTTCGGGAAAAGTAATTCTTTCTAAAACAATTGGCGCCTTTTCATCGCAAAGAGTATGGCCGGTGGAAGTATATTTCAATCCAACGGTAGCAGCAATATCTCCAGCAAAAACCTCTTCAACATCTTCTCTAAGATTGGCATGCATTCTCAAAATCCTACCTACTCTCTCTTTTTCTTCACTGCTAGTATTCAAAACATAAGAACCTCTTCTTAAATTTCCGGAATAAACTCGAAAATAGGTTAAGGTGCCAACATAAGGGTCAGTAGCTATTTTAAAAGCCAAGGCAGAAAATGGCTTTGCATCCTCACTTTTTCTCTCGATAGTCTCGCCAGTTTTTGGGTCAATTCCCTTCACTGGCGGGAGATCAATTGGATTGGGTAAATAATAAACTATTCCATCTAAAAGAGGTTGAACTCCCTTATTTTTCAATGCTGAACCACAAAATACTGGAATCAACTTATAATTTATGGTAGCTTCCCTCAAAGCTTTCCTTAATTCATCAATGGAGATTTCCTCTTTAGCTAAATATTTTTCTAAGAGTTTTTCGTCTTCGGCAACAATTCTTTCTACTAATTTCTCTCTCCATTTTTTAGCTTTTTCTAATAAATCAGAAGGAACGACTTCCCGCCCCTCCGGGCGAGGTTCGCCCTTTTCATCGAGAAGGGCGACCTCTTTCACAATTTCGCCAAAATCTCCTTCAAATTTGAGGGCTTTCATTTTTAATAAGTCAATTACTCCTTCAAATTTTTCTTCCTCCCCAATTGGCAATTGAAGAGCTATCGCATTGGGAGATAATTTTTGCCAAATTGACTCCAAACTCTTTTCAAAATTGGCTCCCAGTCGATCCATTTTGTTTATAAAACAAATTCTTGGAACATTAAATTTATCAGCCTGGCGCCAGACAGTTTCTGATTGAGGCTCAACTCCAGCCATCCCATCAAAAACAACTACTCCCCCATCCAAAACCCGCAAAGACCTCTGGACTTCGGCTGTAAAATCAATGTGGCCGGGCGTATCAATAATATTAATTTGATGATCGTCAGTTTTTTTCCTGGTCAAATGTTCCTCCGGTGACCAAAAACAAGTGATGGCCGCAGCCGTAATTGTAATTCCCCTTTCTCTTTCTTGAGCCATCCAGTCAGTAATAGTTGTCCCTACATCAACGCTTCCAATTTTATGGGTAATTCCGGTATAAAATAAAACTCGCTCGGTAGTTGTTGTTTTCCCGGCGTCAATGTGAGCGATAATACCTATATTTCTATATTTTTCTATGGGATATTTTCTCATAACCCTACGAATCACCACCTAAAGTGAGCAAAAGCCCTATTTGCCTCGGCCATCCGATGGGTATTCTCCTTCTTTTTTACTGCCCAGCCAGTATTATTAGCGGCATCAACTAACTCTTCGGCTAATTTTTGTCTCGTCGGTTTCCCTTTTTTTGCTCTCGTCGCCTGAATTATCCAGCGCATAGCCAAAGTTATTCTCCTCTCACCTCTCACCTCCCTTGGAACCTGATAGGTCGCCCCTCCAATTCTTTTTGGCTTTACCTCCATGACCGGACTAGCATTTTCAAGTGCCTGCTCAAAAACTTTTAAGGGCTCCTTTTTTGTTTTTTCTTTTAAAATATCAAAAGCGCCATAAACAATCTTTCTGGCAATAGTTTTTTTCCCTCGTCTCATAACGTAGTTGATGAATTTAGCAACAGTTACGTTATTATAAACGGGATCTGGCAAAACCTCTCTTCTTGTTGTTTGATTGCTGCGAGCCATAGTGGTAATACATAGCGAGGTCGCGGCACGCAACCTCGCCCATAAATTATGGGCGGGCGCTAACACCGCTCC
>JBHIEB010000019.1:0-8833 GCA_046760405.1 Minisyncoccales bacterium | reverse complement strand
TGATAGCTTAAGGCAAATCGGTGGGCCTCATCTCTTAATTGTAAAATCAAATTGAAAATTTCTCGAGAGAGATTTTTTAATAAAAGTGCCTTTTTCTGGTTTTCAATATATAACTTATTTCCTGTTTTTGCCAAACTCATAATTTTTATATTCTTGATTCTTGACTCTTGATTCTTAATTCTAAGCGCAGCGTTAAGCTGCGCGATTCCACCGTCAATTAAAATTAAATCTGGCAGTCCCCACTCTAAATGCTTAAACCTTCGGGATAAAACCTCCTTTATCATGGCTATGTCGTCTGGCTTTCCAAAAATTTTAATTTTAAAACGACGATAGAAATTTTTATCTGGTTGACCATCGATAAATGTTACCATGGCACCGGTGGCCTTTTGCCCTTGAATATTAGATATATCATAAGCTTCAATCCGCGAAATCTTCTTTTTAGTTTTTAACACCTTTTGCAGAATTTTTTGAATTTTCGGCCAGCCTATTTTTCGGGTAGGCTCAGTTGGCTCAAAAATTTTGGCATTTTCCAAAACTTTTTCTAAGGCAAAAACTTGGTCTCTTATTCTGGCTGCTCTTTCAAAATCTTTTACCCTGGAAGCCTTTTTCATTTCCATTTTTAAATCTTTCAAAACTTCTCGCTTTCCCCCCTTTAAGATTTTCAGTAAATTTTTAGCATTTTTTTGACACTCTTTTTTCATCTTTATTTTAAAATTTATCTCTCTTGCCAAATTCGATTTCAAGAGACAAGGGGCAGGACATCTTCCAAGTTGATACCAGAGGCAGGGCCGTTTGGGTAAGATTTTACAGCTCCGGTAAGGAAAAACTTTTCTCAAAGATTTTAAAGAAAATTTTAAAGCCCTCCCATCAACAAAAGGCCCGATAAATTGACTTTTGACTTTTGACTTTTGACTTTTGATTTTGGCCTGGTGAGTAATGAAAACTCTTGGGAAATCTTCCTTGGTTATTCCGACAAAAAAATAATTTTTATCATCTCGCCAGATTACATTATATTTGGGCTGATATTTTTTAATTAAATTGGCTTCAAAAATTAAAGCTTCAATTTCAGAATCAGTTTTAAGATAGCCAATTTTTTTAGCTTTATTAATAAAAAGACTGTTCCTGAAACCAGGTTGCTGGAAATGATTTTTCACTCTTTCTTTAATATTTGCTGCCTTGCCAATGTATAAAAATTTTCTACCATTCTTAAAAGCATAAACTCCTGGATTTTCAGGAAGCTTTGAGACATTTTCTTTCTTTAAAAATTTAAATTTCTCCATATCTAAAATTTTAATCTGAAGTCATTGATTTTTCAACTAAAGATTCTGATCGGGAAGACTTCCCAATCAAGTTTTTGATTTTGGGACAACAAAAAAAGAGACGACTCGGTCGCTCTTAAAAGTGTTTATGCTGTTTCATTCTTCCTTTTCTTCCAACTGGTTTTTCTTTATCACTGCTTTGAATTCTTTGGTTACCTCTTTCCATAATTCCTCTGGTTTTGCTTCTTTCTCAAAGAGCCTTTTAAAAAGGTTAAAGAATCTTTTAAAGCACATGTTTTAACCCCTCCTCTTTCATTAGAGCGCACCTTAACATTTTGTCAAGGGCACTTAATGAATTATGACTTCTTGAAATTCTTTGAAATTTTGGATATAATAGGAAGTTAATATGGCCAAAGATTTTATTAAAATTAGGGGAGCTAAGGTCCATAATTTAAAGAATATTAATTTGGATGTACCAAAAAATAAATTAGTGGTCATTACCGGAATTTCAGGCTCTGGAAAATCATCTTTGGCTTTTGATACCTTATATGCTGAGGGACAGAGGAAATATGTGGAATCACTTTCTGCCTATGCCAGGCAGTTTTTGGGAGTGATGGATAAACCAGAGGTTGATAAGATTGAGGGAATATCCCCGGCTATTTCAATTGACCAACGGAAAGCTGCCCACAATCCAAGATCAACAGTTGGGACAATTACTGAAGTTTATGATTATTTGAGATTGCTTTTTGCCAGAATTGGAACCCCCCATTGTCCAAAATGCAAAAGACTGATTTCGCGTCAGACAATTGATCAAATTGCAGAACAAGTTTTAAAATTACCCAAAAATACTGAGATTACAATTTTTGGTCCCGTAATTCGGGGCAAAAAGGGAGAATATCGCCGAGTTTTAGAAGAAATTCAAAGGTCAGGTTTTGTCAGAGTAAGAATTGATGGAGTGGTTTATCGAATAGAGGAAGCTTTGGATCTAAGACTGGCAAGATATAAAAAACATAATATTGAGGTGGTAGTAGATAGGTTAGTTATTGATAAAGATTTACCCCGCACCACTTCTCAAAAGGGTGGTTTGGGCAAAGGAAATACTCAAAAGGTGGTGCGGGGTTTAGATAGACCAAGGTTAGTTGATTCACTTGAAACAGCTTTGAAATTGGGGAAGGGAGTGGCGATAATAAACCAAAAACCAAAAAGTAAAGACCAAAAATCTAGCGACTTAATTTTTAGCGAGCATTTTGCCTGCGAAAAATGTGGAATTTCTTTGCCGGAATTAGAGCCTCGGCTTTTTTCTTTTAATTCTCCTTATGGTGCCTGTTCGGCCTGCCACGGTCTGGGGGAAAAATTAGAAGTTGATCCAAGGCAAGTAATACCCAATCAAAATTTATCAATTGCCGAAGGAGCAATTTTCCCTTGGGCTCGTGCTTCCCACAAGGTTGGCCGGCAGGGGTATTTCTGGTGGAAATTAGAAGATTTAGCCAAGGAGGAAAATATCTCTTTACATACACCAATTAAAAATTTATCAAAAGGAAAAATAGATTTGGTTTTGTATGGTTTAGATGCTTTTGAGGGGGTAATCCCCTGGCTAGAAAGAAGATATCACGAAACTGGTTCAGAATATGCTCGGGAAGAAATTAAACAATATATGGTTGAAAAAAAATGCGAAAAATGTCAGGGAAAAAGGTTGAAACCTGAAGCCTTGGCAGTGACAGTAGCTGGCAAGTCGATTGACCAAATTGTTGAAATGAGTATTGAGAAAGTTAAAGGATTTTTTGAAGGCTTGGTTGCGAAACCTAAGCGAAATAAAGCGCGAAACTCAGGCGAAACTTTGTCAGAAAATAAATCTAAAATCGCTAAATCGATTGTAAAGGAAATTATAAATCGCTTGCAGTTTTTAATTAGTGTTGGGTTGGATTATTTAACTTTGGATAGAAAAGCAGCTACCTTGGCTGGTGGAGAAGAACAAAGAATAAGGTTAGCTACTCAAATTGGCTCAAAATTAACTGGAGTTTTGTATATTTTGGACGAACCCTCAGTCGGCCTTCATGCCAGAGATCAGGGGAGATTGATTGAGACCCTTAAAAAATTAAGAGATTTAGGAAATACGGTTTTAGTTGTCGAACATGATCCTCAGACAGTTTTGGCTGCTGATTGGGTAATAGACATTGGTCCGGGAGCAGGGGAAAAAGGAGGCCAGGTGATTTTTCAAGGGACGCCCAAAAAATTAATCAGGGCTCACACTTTGACCGGAGATTATCTTTCGAGCCGAAAAAAAGTTGAATGTTTAAAATTGAATTTTAAAAGGGACAGGAGAGGGACAGGAGAGGGACAGTTCCTCATTATTAAGGGGGCTAAAGAGCATAACCTGAAAAACATTGATGTTAAGATTCCTTTAGGTAAATTTGTCTGTATTACTGGCGTTTCAGGTTCTGGTAAATCATCTTTAATGAATGACATTTTAGCTAAGGCTTTAATGAGGAAATTTTACAGTTCAAAAGAAGAACCAGGAAGGCACAAGAAAATTTTGGGAACTGAGAATTTAAATAAAGTGGTTTTGGTTGATCAATCACCAATTGGCCGAACTCCGCGATCAAATCCAGCAACCTATACCGGAGCTTTTACCTATATTAGAAGTCTCTTTGCCCAAACAAGAGAAGCCAGGGTCAGGGGATATTTACCTGGTCGCTTTTCCTTTAATGTCAAAGGAGGGAGATGTGAAGCTTGCCAGGGACAAGGCCAAATTAAAATTGAAATGTATTTTTTGCCCGATGTTTATGTTCAATGTTCAGAGTGTAAGGGTGAAAGATTTAACAAAGAAACATTATTTGTTGAGTACAAAGGAAAAAACATTGCTCAAGTCTTGGCAATGACTGTTGAGGAAGCTTTAGAATTTTTTAAAAATATTCCCGGATTGCATCAAAAATTAAAAACCCTAAATGATGTTGGTTTAAGTTATATTGAATTGGGTCAACCGGCTCCTTCTTTATCTGGCGGAGAAGCCCAGCGGGTAAAGTTGGCAACTGAACTTTCAAAAAGAGCAACCGGTTCTACCTTATATATTTTAGATGAGCCGACAACCGGGCTTCATCCGGACGATATTAAAAAATTGGTTTTAGTTTTGAGGAAATTGGTAGATAAGGGAAATACTGTTCTTTGTATTGAACACAATTTTGATGTCATAAAAAATTCAGACTGGTGCATAGATCTAGGGCCGGAGGGCGGAGAAGAGGGGGGATACATTATTGCTGAGGGTGCTCCTTTTGAAATTTCAAAAAATAAAAAAAGTTATACTGGACAATATTTAAGAAAGGTTTTGGCTTAATAGAAGCTCAGCAATTTGTCATGACTGAATTAATAAATTTCTCTTGACAAGATTTCGGGTCTGGATTAATATTAGAAAGAGAATTTAGCACTCAACCCGTTCGACTGCTACTCAGGGTTGATCCTGAGTAAAATCGAAGGATCAAAGGTCACAACTGCTAAAAGTATAATGCGGATAAATGCGAATCTAATGCTAATCTACGGATATGCGGATGATTTATCCGCAATCTGCATAATCCGCATATAATTTGCGTATCCGCATCATGATATGAAAATAAAACCCCTATCAGATTATATTTTAATTGCCCCAATAAAAGAGGAGGAGAAAACAAAGTCTGGGATTTTACTTCCAGAAACCGCTGAAAAGGAAAGACCAGAGCAAGGCAGAGTAATTGCGGTGGGGTCTGGCAAAAGAGGTAAGGATGGGAAAATAATTCCGGTTTCGGTTAGGCCTGGCCAAAAAGTTTTATTTACAAAATATGGCCCAAATGAAATAAAGGTCGGTGATAAAGAATATCTTATTGCCAAAGAAGAAGACATTTTAGCTATTATTGAATAACATAATGCGGATAAATGCGGATGGAATGCCAATCTACAGATTGCGGATTACACAAATTATAGGAAATATCCGTAATCCGCGTCATCTGCATAAAATCAGCATATCCGCATCATATTTATGGCAAAAAAAATTTTATTTAGTGAAACGGCCAGAAAAAAATTAATGACTGGCGTCAATAAACTTACCGATACAGTTAAAGTCACCTTAGGTCCGAAAGCCAGGCATGTTGTTTTGGATAAAGGCTTTGGAGCTCCTGAAGTTTGCGATGATGGAGTAACCATTGCCAAAGAGGTTGAGTTAAAAGATAAAATTGAGAATTTGGGAGTAGAAATTATGAAAGAAGTGGCTGATAAAACAAATGATGTTGCTGGAGATGGAACAACAACAGCAGTCGTTTTAGCTCAGGCCATGGCGGCTGAAGGTCTAAAAAATGTGGCTGCCGGAGCTGACCCTTTGACTTTGAGAAGAGGAATTGAAAAGGGAGTAAAAGTAATTGTTGAGAATTTGAAAAAGATGGCAAAGCCAATTTCCAAAAAAGAAGAAATTGCTCAGGTGGCTACCATTGCTGCTTTGGATCCAGAAATTGGAAATTTAATTGCTGATACAATTTCAGAAGTTGGCAAGGATGGGGTAATCACGGTTGAGGAATCGAAGAAATTTGGTCTTCAAAGAGAAGTGGTCAAAGGTCTTCAGTTTGATCGGGGATATATTTCTCCTTATATGATTACTAACGTGGAAAGAATGGAATCAATTTTAGAGGAATCTTATATTTTAGTCACTGATAAAAAAGTTTCCGCCCTTAATGAAATTTTACCGGTTTTGGAAAAAGTAGCTAAAACCGGAAAAAAGGACTTGGTAATTATTGCTGATGATGTAGAAGGGGATGCCTTAGCCACTTTAGTTGTTAATAAATTGAGGGGAATATTTAATACTTTAGCGGTCAAGGCACCTGGATTTGGGGATAGAAAAAAGGAGATGCTTCAAGATATTGCTACCATAACCGGAGCCCAATTAATTTCTGAAGAATTAGGACTGAAGTTGGAAAATATTGAATTAAAACAGTTAGGAAAGGCAAGAAAAGTGGTTTCGACAAAAGAGAAAACAACAATCATTGAGGGTCGAGGGAATAAAGAAGACATTGAGGCCAGAATCGGACAAATCAAAAGCGAACTAAAAACTACTGAATCTGAATTTGACAAAGAGAAACTACAAGAGAGATTGGCAAAACTTTCAGGTGGAGTAGCGGTTGTTAAGGTGGGAGCAGCCACTGAAGTCGAACAAAAAGCAAAGCAGAGAAAAACAGAAGATTCCTTGAATGCCACCCGGGCAGCAATAGAAGAAGGAATTTTGCCAGGAGGGGGAGTAGCCCTTTTGAGGTCTATTTCAGCTTTGAGAGAATTGAAATTAGAGGGAGATGAAAAAACCGGTTTGAATATTTTAAAGAAAGCTTTGGAAAAGCCTATTGGACAAATTGCTGAAAATGCCGGTTTAGATGGAGCGGTGGTAGTTGAGGAGGTGAAAAGACATCAGGGAAATTTTGGTTTCAATGCCCAGAAAATAAAATACGAAGATTTAATTTCAGCTGGAATTGTTGACCCGACCAAAGTAGTGAGAGCAGCTCTGGAAAATGCAGCTTCGGCTGCCTCAATGTTTTTGATGACCGAAGTTGTAGTTGGGGAATTACCAGAAGAAAAGAAAAAAGGTCCAGAGATTCCTAGTCCCGGAGGATACTAATGCGGAAACTTAAAGTTTGAATGTTTTGGGCCACCAGTTTAACTGGTGGGCTTTTTTCAAAAAGAGAAGTAAGGTATAATTAAAAAGATTTCAAGGTCGATGCCACTTAGTTGGCTTGTTCTAAATGATAATTAAAGCGAAGATTAAAAATGGTCTCTACAATTATTTTAGGAATTTTAATTCTATTAGTTGTTTGGGTAGTGGTTGCTTACAATGGCTTAGTTAAACTTCGCAATCGGGCAGAAGAAGCCTGGTCTGACATTGATGTTCAGTTGAAAAGAAGATACAATTTAATTCCCAATTTAGTGGAAACGGTAAAGGGATATGCCAGCCATGAGAGAGAGGTTTTTGAGAAAGTTACAGAAGCGAGAGCCAGGGCGATGGGAGCCAAAGACCCAAAAGAAAAAGGTTTAGCCGAAAATGCCCTCTCCCAGACCTTAAAATCTCTTTTTGCTGTCTCAGAAAGATATCCTGAACTCAAAGCTTCCCAAAATTTTTTGGAACTCCAAAGAGAACTCAGGGACACCGAAGATAAAATTCAGGCGGCCAGAAGATTTTATAATGGAAATGTCAGAGACTTGAGTATTAGAATTGAGAGTTTTCCAACGAATCTCATCGCTTCTTCTTTTGGATTCAAAAAAATGGAACTTTTCGAATTAGAGGAAGCGGCGGAAAGAGAAACCCCTAGGGTTAAATTCTAATTACCAAAACAGTTTCGGTCATTGGAATTTGGAATTTATTTGTTATTTGGGATTTGTTATTTGGAATTTTAAAAACTATGCCGACATTATATGCCCAAGCCGATTCCAACATTCGCAAAACTTGGATTTTGATTACCTTATTTTTGATATTTATTATCTTTCTGGGTTGGCTTTTTAGCTATCTTTTGGATAGTTATTTCTTTTTAATCTTTGCAGTTTTGTTAGGTGTTATTCAAGGATTTGCTAGTTTTCGGTATTCTGATAAAATTGTGCTGGCAATAGCCGGAGCCCACCCAATTAAAAAAAGCGATAATCCCGAACTGTATCGCCTTGTTGAAAATCTTTCTATTACTGCTGGCCTCCCTTTGCCCAAAATATATATAATTAATGAAGCCCAACCCAATGCTTTCGCTACCGGCAGAGACGAAAAACATGCAGTCATCGCCGTAACAAGGGGGCTTTTGCAAAAATTAGAAAGAGTAGAGCTTGAAGGGGTTGTTGCTCATGAGCTTTCCCATATTGGAAACAAAGACATGCTTTTGGGCACGGCGATTGTGATTTTAATTGGAATTGTGGCTTTTCTTTCACGGATGTTTTTAAGAATTAGCTTTTGGGGTGGAGGTAGAAGAAAAAGAGATTCAAAGGATTCGAGTGGACTTTTGGCAATTTTAGGAATAATCGGAGCAATTTTAGCTCCGATTGTAGCCACCTTAATTCAATTGGCAATTTCAAGGAAAAGAGAATTTTTGGCTGATGCCTCAGGTGCCCTTTTAACAAGATATCCGGAAGGATTAGCCAGAGCTTTGGAAAAAATTTCCCGGGACAAAAATCCTTTAAGGAGAGCCGATACTTCCACTGCCCATTTATACATTTCAAATCCTTTTAGAGAAAAAAATTGGTTGACCAAATTGTTTTCAACCCATCCCCCGGTTAAAGAAAGGATTAGGGCTTTGCGAGGTATGGAAGTTTAAAAATAATTTCTATTATACAAGGAAGGGTCGCATAGTGGCCGAGTGCGCGGCTCTGGAGAAGCCGTAGGGGAGTAATCCTCTCGTGGGTTCGAATCCCACCCCTTCCGTATTTATTCCATTTTTGGTACGGGGTTGCGAAAAACTGGAGTCTTGAATAAAGGCTTGTGGGTTCGCCCTATCATCCGATAGGGCGCCATGTCGGATGACATGGCGAGTCCCACCCTCTCCGCCATGCACCACGTAGGGTGCATGGCTGCCCTAAACCCTATCCTGAACTAC
>JBHIEB010000018.1:0-9000 GCA_046760405.1 Minisyncoccales bacterium | reverse complement strand
CTCCTCTATGGGATGGCACTAGTTAATGCTCGGTTATTTTTTTAGCGTATTGATTAAATTCTCTGGTTAGTTTTTCTATTTTTTTTAAATCTTTTTTCCCTTCCGCTTTTTTAATTTCTTGAGAAATTTGACCGAGTTTATTTTTAATTTCCAGGGACTGAATTTCTTTCAAACAGAATTGAATCTCAGGTAGTATTTCCTCTTCCTCAATTTCCTCGATTTCTGCCTTTAAAGAAAGATAGTTTAGAAAATCAGTTAATTCTGGTGAGAGCTTTTTTTGCTTTTGGAAGTTGACTAAAATCTCCTGGGCCTTTACTGAAAAACAGGGAAGAAATTTTTTATCAATGAGATTTGAATGTTGGGGTGATTTCAATATTAAAGTCATCAATCGCTCCTCCAGAAGCTCTTTTCTTGTTTTTTTGGGAGCTAAGTTTTGGGGTTCCGAATCTGATATTTCAAGGTCTGGACTTTCAATTTTTGCCTTTCTCATTTCTTCCTCGACATCTTTTTCTTTTACCTCAAGCTTTTCAGCCAATTGTTGGACCCAAAAAGATTGCTCAATTTTGTTTGGGATTCTTTTAATAACCGGCAGTAAAATCTTTGAAATTTCTTTTTTCCCCTCAACTTTATTTTTATCGAACTTTGAAAAGGCATTCTGAAAATAATAATCTAAAATTGAAAGAGAATTATCAATTAATTTCTCAAATTCTTTTGGTTTTTTTGAAATGACATCAGCTGGATCTTTATTTTCGGGAAGGGAAATTATCTTGAGATTAAAACCCCTGGCTTGAGCCAAATCTATTCCTCTTTTTGTTGCCGTATCACCGGCAATATCCATATCAAAAGCCAAAGAAAGATTATCAGAATATCTTTTTAGAACAGTCAATTGGTAAGGGGTCAAAGAAGTGCCAGAAGTAGCAACCGTATTTTCCTTTCCTATTTGATGAGCCAGAATGACATCAATATAGCCCTCAACTAAAATACAGAAATCTTTTTTTCTTGTCTCTACCTTTGCCTTATCTAATCCGTAAAGGACCTTACTTTTATCATATAAAAGAGTGTTAGGAGTGTTGACATATTTAGCCACCTCTGACTTTTGACTTTTGACTTTTGACTTTTGACTTTGAAATATTCTACCGCCAAAACCAATGACTTGAGAATGTAAACCAAAAATTGGGAAGATAACTCTGCCTCTGAAGCGGTCGTAATATGAGCCCTGTTCATTTTTTATTACTAATCCTACCTTTTCTATCTCCTCTCTTTTATATCCTTTTGAAGCCAAGAAATCAGATAAGCCCTGCCAAGTATCAGGCGCCCAACCCAATCTCCATTTTCTAATTGAGGCTTCTTTTATTCCTCTTGTCAAAAGATATTTCTTTGCCTCATTGCCCTTTGAGCTTCCTTCCAATTGCTTTTCAAAGAATTTAGTTGCCAATTCACATATTTCATATGATCTTTGTTTTTCAGTTCGCCAGATGGCGGATTCTTTCCTCTGAGGTCTCAATTCCACTCCTGCTTTTTGGGCTAAAAGTCTTAAGGCATCTCCGAACTCAACACCCTCGATTTCTTTGATAAAACCAAAGATATCACCGCCCTTCGAGCAACCAAAACAATGCCAGATTTGCCTGGCTGGGGAAACAAAAAGGGAGGGGTTTTTTTCCGAATGAAAAGGGCAAAGGGCTCTATAATTTGCCCCCGCCTTTCTCAATTTAATATAACTTCCAATAACCTCAACAATATCAAGTTTCGATTTTATTTCATCAATAGGAGAGGTAAGCATGGTTTGTTTAGCAGATTTATGATACAATGAAATTGTCAAAATTTCAACCAAAAAATGGTCAATTCAAGTATTCGTAATTCGTATATTCGTACAAATTTGTAATTCGTAGGGTATGAAAATTGCTCAAGTAGCTCCCCTTTGGATTCCTGTCCCACCTTATACTTATGGTGGGACCGAACTCATTGTCTCCTGGCTCTGTGATGAATTAATCAGAAGAGGGCATGAGGTTACTCTTTTTGCCACCGAGGATTCAAAGACTAAAGCTGACTTAATTCCAATTTGGCCTAAATCTTTATGGCGGGCAAAATTAAAAGCTCCCCATGCTGTTTTTTCTTTACTCTATGAAAAGCTACTTTCTTTGCAGGACCAATTTGATATCGTTCATGACCACTGCGAATTTTATACTACTCCCTATACAAAATTTTTAAAACCAAAAATAGTTACTACCTTACACCATCCTTTGACCGAAGAAACAATTATCCTTTATAAAAAATTTCCCAATATTAATTTTGTGACTATTTCAGAAAATCAAAGAAAATCAGGCCCGGGAATAAATATTGTTAAAACAATATATAATGGCTTGCCTCTGGAAAAATATCAATTAAACTTGGAACCAAAAGATTATATTTTGTGGCTTTCAAAAGTAGCTCCCGAAAAAGGAATAGCTGAAGCCATTGATGTTGCTAAATTAAGTGGGGAAAATCTAATCATTTCAGGAAATATTTTGCCCGATTTTGGAGATTATTTTAATTTTAGAATTAAACCTTTGATTGATGGTAAACAAATTCAATTTGCTGGCGCTTCAGATTTTGGGAAAAAAATTGAATTGTTAAAAAATGCCAAAGCTTTTGTTTTTCCGATAAAAAGGAAAGAGCCTTTTGGGCTGGTAGTTATAGAAGCTATGGCTTGCGGGACTCCAGTTATTGCTTTTTCTGAGGGGGCGATGCCAGAATTAATTGAAGATGGTAAAACTGGGTTTTTGGTTAATTCGGTTGAAGAGGCCTGTCAAGCCCTTAAAAAAATTAAACAAATTTCCAGAGAAGATTGCCGAAAACACATTGAAAAGAATTTCAATTTAAGAAGAATGGTTAATAGATACGAAAAGCTTTACAAAAAAATTTTAAAAAAGGAAAAATGAGAAAGAAACTCAGAGTTGCTCAAATAGCTCCCCTTTGGTTTTCAGTTCCGCCCAAAAAATATGGAGGAACTGAAAGAATTATCTCTTATCTGACAGAAGGATTAGTGAAAAGAAGGCATAAAGTTACTCTTTTTGCTCCCGGCACTTCAAAAACTAAGGCAAAATTAGTTTCGGTTACCAAAAAGGGGTTAATCTCTCAGAAAATTTCTTGGCATGATTGGTGGTGGAACAGCTTTAATTACTCTCTGGCATTTGAAAGAGCTTCAGAATTTGATATTATCCACTCCCATTGGACACCTCTGGGAATGTATTTCCAAAGATTTGTTAAAACACCTGTCTTGCATACTTTCCATAATATTCCTAAAAAAACTGATAAGCGTTGGCCAATTCTTACTCATTACCAAAAAGATTCGAAGGTAGTTTTTATTTCTAAAAAACAAAGACAAAACTCGCCAATAAGGTTCAAAAGAGAATGGTTGGTTTATAATGGAATAGATATTTCCCAATTTAAATTCAATGAAAAACCGGAAAATTATTTTATTTGGATTGGCCGAATCTGCCAAGACAAGGGAACAAAAACAGCGGTTGAGGTAGCCAGAAAATTAGGAATTAGACTTTTGTTAGCCGGCCAATTACAACCTGAGTATAAAAATTATTTTGAAAAAGAAATTAAACCCTATTTGGGGGCTAAAATTAAATATATCGGTGAACTTAGTCAAAACCAGCTCTCTTCTTTTTATGGTAAAGCCCAGGCCTTTTTGTATCCAATTGAGTGGCAAGAACCCTTTGGTCTATGTATAGTAGAAGCTCAGGCTTGCGGAACGCCGGTCATTGCTTTTAATCGCGGTTCGGCAAAAGAAGTAATAAAAAACAGGAAAACTGGCTTGGTGGTGCCATTTTTTGACCAAAAGAAAAGAAAAAATATTAAAGGCTTAATTGGGGCAGTAAAAAAGATAGATAAAATCAAGAGAAAAGATTGCCGAAGGTGGGTAGAAAAGAAATGGACTTTAGAAAAAATGGTCGGAAATTATGAAAAAATTTATCATAAATTAACAAAGAAAAAAGTATGAAGAAAAAACTCAAAATTGCTCAAATAGCTCCTCTCTGGTTTTCAATTCCTCCCAAAAAATATGGAGGTATTGAATGGATTGTTTATAATCTCTGCGAAATACTAACCAAAAGGGGACACAAAGTTACTCTTTTCGCGTCTGCTGACTCTCAAGTTTCTGGCAAATTAGTTTCTGTCTATCCTCGTTCTCTGATAGCCGATAAAATTTCTTGGCAGGATCACACTTATAATTTGTTAAATTTAAGCGAGGCTTTTAAAAGAGCTTCAGAATTTGATATCATCCATTCCCATATCGATTTATGGGAGTTATATTTTCCTCAATTGGTCAAGACACCTTGTTTGCATACTATCCATAATCCTCTTTATTCTAAAGCCAAAAGAGATTCCCGGCTTTTTATTTTTGAGCGTTTCAAGAAAAATAATTTTGTGGCTATATCTAATTCTCAAAGAAAACTTTCGCGAGCCAAATTAAACTTTGTGGCCACCATCTACAATGGAATCAGAATTGAGGAATTTAAGTTTAATCCCAAACCAAAAGACCATTTCATCTGGTGCGCCAGAATTGATAAATATAAAGGAATAGAAAATGCAATTGAAATAGCTAAGAAGGCGAAGGTTAAATTAATTTTGGCCGGGAGATTAGACCCTGGCCAAGAAGAATATTTTAGAAAAAATATTAAACCCCACCTGGGAAGGCAAATTCAATATATTGGCGAATATTCAAGAGAAGAAAAATCTGATTTCTTTGGTCCGGCCAAAGCCCTCCTTTATCCAATCGAGTGGCATGAACCTTTTGGGCTTAATATGGTAGAATCAATGGCCTGTGGAACGCCGGTCATTGCTTTCAAACGGGGTTCGGTACCAGAGGTGATAGAAGATAAAAAAACAGGTTTTGTGGTCAACAACATCAAGACAGCTGTTAAGGCGGTAAAAAATATTGATAAAATCAAACGAGAAGATTGTAGAAAATGGGTAGAAGAAAACTTCACTCAAGAGGTAATGGTAAAAAATTACGAAAAGTTATATTACAAACTTTTAAAAAAATATGGGAGGTGAGAAAATCCTAATTTTAGAAATTGACAAAAAAATTAAAGAAAAATTAAAAGAACTTCATTTAAAACCTGAGGTCTCTCCTAAAAAATTTCTCCAAAAATATAAGACCGGGAAACACCGTTATTTTAGCCCTTGTTTTAAAAAAGAAAAAGAAGTGGTGGCTTTTTACGCCAGACTCCATGATAATTTAGACGCAAAACAAAAATTCCTTAACGAAGTTAGATTTTTAAAAGAATTAAAGAAAAGCAACTTAAGAATCAAAGAAATAGTGCCAGAAATCTTAAGTTCTGGAGTTGAAAAAGACTTTGAGTGGTTTGAAAGAGAGTACCCCCCACCCCCTCCTTTAGGTAAAAGCCGGAAAGCTTCTTCTCCCCTATCTCCTTTAATCATAGATAAAATTGTTAAAGCAATAGTGGAAATTTCAAGAATTAATCCTAAGAAATTTCCGAAAATAAAATTTAAAAAATTTAACCCCAGAAATTATCTGGCTGAAGGCACCTATGAAAATTTAGTCAAAAGAAGAATAATCTCCCGGGAGATTTCTCATAAAATAGCCAGAATGATTAAAAATAAAATGGGGCTCTTGGAAAAAGAGAATCATTATTTTTCTCACGGAGATTTAAATTTAGGTAATATTTTAAGCAACGGAGAAAATATTCGGATTATCGACTGGGAGTTAGTCCATTTAAATAATTTCGCCTATGATATTGGATACTTGTGGGCTCATTTGTGGGAAGCAAAAAGAGATTTAAGAAATAGACTAATGGCCTCCTACCTGAAAAGGTTATCTCCTTCTCAGTTGACTAAGTTCAAAAAACTTTTGCCGGTGGTGGCTTCTTATCTTTCTCTGGGAGGGATTAAATATAAAAAAAGGAGAGAAAAAATCAAAATTTTAGAAAAAAGAAGGGTCTTTTATCTTAAGCTCTTGAAAAATTGCTTGGATTTCAAAAGATTAATTAAGGTATGAAGAAAAAATTAAAAATTGCTATCTTTTGCACCAACGAGTGGCCTACTCCTCCACCTCAAAACACTTTTTATGCTCCTTTATGGATGGCTTATTATATTGCTGAAGGATTGGCTAAGAAAGGCCATAAAGTTTTTTATTTTGGTTCCAAAGAATCAAAACTAAAGCAGGCAAAGTTAGTCTCTTTTGGAATGCCAGCTATAAAATATAACAAAGAGCTTTTACCTTTTTTACCTTATATGAATGAGGTAGTAGTAAATTTTTATGAACAATTAATGATTTCGAAAATTTATCAGATGGATCAAAAAGAAAGATTTGACATCATTCACATTCATCCTTACCGAAGAGCTGTTCAATTTGCTCCCTTAACAAAAACTCCCACCGTATTTACTTTACACGATCCTATCGAGGGTTTTAAAAAATTTATGCTGGAGAAAACAAAAGAGCAACCAGATACTTATTTAATAACTTTGAGTAACGCCCAAAGAAAGCCTCTGCCTGATTTAAATTATGCCGGCACAATTTACAATGGTTTAGATTTAAAAAAATACAAATTTAATAAAAAAGCAAAAGATTACTTTGTGGCTGCCGGAAGATTTGTTCCCGAGAAAGGAATTGATTTGGCAATAAAAGCAGCCAAAAGAGCAAAGGTCAAATTAAAAATTGCTGGAGGCTTAGCCGAAGGAGATTATTTTGAAACAAAAATTAAACCTTATTTGGGTAAAAATATAGAATATGTGGGAATGATAGATTATTTAAAGATGGGAGATTTCTATCGCCAGGCAAAAGGATTGCTTTATCCCCACCGATGGGAGGAACCCTTTGGATTGATTTTTATAGAATCAATGGCTACTGGCACTCCGGTTATTACTTTTGACAGAGGTTCAGCTCGAGAAATAATTGAAGATGGAAAAACAGGGTTTATTGTCAAGAATATTAATGAAATGGTAAAAGCAATCAAAAAAATCGATAAAATAAAAAGAGGGGATTGTAGGATGCGGGTTGAAAAAAAGTTTACAATTGAGAGAATGGTTTCAGATTATGAAAAAGTCTACTATCAAATTCTCAGTCAGAGAGGAAATTAAAAAGGGCTCCCGATGACCAAGCCTGAGGGTAACAGGGGTTTTTCCTCATATCTAAAGTGACTTTTCCATTAACTACTCCATAGAATTCCGGCAAAAAGCCAATTTTCTCATAAGCCAATATCATGGCTTTTTTTATTTTTTGATACTTTTTTTTAAATCCCAACTTTTCTAACCCTTGAGCCACAATCCAATTATCATGAGGCCAAATTGAACCTAAATGATAAGATTTAGCGTCAAAATCAGGTTCCAAACTTGAATGGTTTCTGATACCAAAGGGAGTAAAAAGGTCTTTTTCAAAAAGTCTTTTAACAACGAAATTAATCTTGTCTTCTCTAACAATTCCGGTAAAAAGCAGGTGGCCGGGATTTGAAGTAATAGCTTTTCTCTGTTGTTTTTTTCCATCTAAAGCTAAAGCAAAATATTTTTTACCTTCCATCCAGAATTTTTCGTTAAACTTTTCTTTTAAATTTTTTGCTCGCTCTTTCAATTTTTTTGCCAAATCCCAGTCTTTTTTTACTTTGGCTATCTCAGAAACTTCTTTTAAAGCTAAATATTGGTATCCCTGAACCTCAACTATGGCTACTGGAGGCTTAATTTTTAAATGATTGTCAAAACTATCTTTCCAGCCCTGATGAAAAAGCCCTTTTGGATTTTTTCTTTGATATTCTAAGAAGAAATCTTTGTCTTTATCTCCACATTCTTCTATCCAATGCAAACTTTTTAAAATATTTTCCCAATGGCTGTTAAGAAATCTAATATTTTTTGTTTTTTTATAATAAAAAGAAAATAAAATTAAAAACAGAGGAGTTGAATCAATTGAGCCATAATAGGGGAAGGGGAAATAGTTCTTGGGGTGATGGGATTTTTCCAAATCAGTTTCATGAATTATCTTTCCCGGTTCTTCCTCCCTATTGTCATTAAACACCTTTCCTTGAAGCTGAGATAAAATTTCAAGGGTCGCCTGACAAATTCCCGGTTTTCTATCCAATAATTGCCAGGCAGAAATCAAAGAGTCCCTGCCAAAAAGCCGATTAAACTTTGGAAGGCCGGTTTTTAAAAAGCCTTTTTTATCTTTTAGCTGTTGAATCTCTCTCAGGACCTTTCTCTTTATTATTTCTTTTTTAAGACCAAGAACCATAAGACAGATTTTAAGACTAAGTTCTACTGAGATTTTTTAGAGACTACTATTACTTTACTGTTAGGAACTGAATGAATAAAACCATCTTCGGCCTTAAGGATTGTTCTCCTTAAGGTTATCTCCTTTACCTCACCTTCCAAACCAGCAATTTTTACCTTGTCTCCAATATGATACTGATTTTCCATAATAATAAAAAGACCGGCGATAAAATCTGAAACAATGTCTTTAGCTGCCATACCAATAGCTAAACCAGCCACCCCAATGCTGGCTAAAATTGGAGAAGTATTTATTCCAAGCTCAGGCAAAATCATCAACACAGCTGCCAGCCAAACTATAAATTTAAAAGTTCCTTCAAAAACACTGACTAAGGTTTCTACTCTTTTTCTCTCTTCCTCTTTAGGGATTTTATCTCTAATTTGTCTTTTTACTGCTTTTCTAACAAAGGTTTTCAAAAACCGGCTGGTTAAAACAGCTACAACTAAAATCAGAATAATTTTAATACCGTGAGCAAACATCCAGGAGATTAAATTAGGAATGAAGTTTTGCATATCCATAATCCTTTGATATTTATTATATTATTTTACCCCAATTAGTAACTACTAGCTACTCATTATTATCCTCCAAAGGCGGTATCTTGCCGAAGCCCGTCATGGCGGGCGAAGGCGCCCTAAACCACGCCATGAACCATGTAAGGTTCATGATTAGTCCTGAACTCTGCGTAGTTCAGGATAGGGTTTAGGGCAGCCATGCACCCTACGTGGTGCATGGCGGAG
>JBHIEB010000017.1:0-9596 GCA_046760405.1 Minisyncoccales bacterium | reverse complement strand
GGAACTGAATTTGTTCATACCTTAAATGGAACTGCCATTGCTATTGGTAGGACCTTAATTGCTATTATTGAAAATTATCAACAAAAAGATGGTTCAATAAAAGTGCCTGAAGTTTTACAAAAATACACTAAATTCGAAAAAATTGGTTAAAAACCGTTTTAACCATGCAAGAAAAAACAGCTTTAATTAACAACTTAAGAGCTAATTTTAAAATTGCAGGTTCAGGTCCTGCTGTTTTAATTTTGCATGGCTGGGGCGGTTCTTCTGATTCTTGGTTAAAAGTTCAGAAAGTATTGGCTGAAAAAGGATATAAAGTAATTTGTCCTGATTTCCCGGGATTTGGAAAGAGTAAAACTCCTCGTGAACCTTGGAGTGTTACAGATTACGTGAGATGGACGTTTGATTTCGCTAAATCTCAAGACTTAGAGAGATTTTTTATCTTAGGCCACTCTTTTGGCGGTAGAGTGGCAATAAAATTTGCCCTTAGTTATCCCGAAAAAATCAAAGCCCTGATTTTATGTAGTTCAGGTGGTATTAAACACAAACCAAGTTTTAAAAATAGAGTGATTATTTGGCTGGCTTATTTGGGTAATGTGATTTTCTCCCCAAAACCACTAGCTAGAATGAAAGATGGAGCCAGAAACATTTTTTATACCTTTTTGCGCAATCGGGATTATGTCAAAGCCAATGGGGTAATGCGAGAGACAATCAGAGAAGTTATAGATGAAGACTTGTTACCTTCTTTGACTGAAATAAAAACTAAAACTCTCATTGTATGGGGTAAAAAAGATAAAATGCTTCCAGTAAAAGACGCTTACATTTTTAAAGAGAATATAAGTAATTCTCGGTTAGAAGTTTTACCCCAGAATGGTCACAGTCCTAATTTGGAAGCACCAGAAAAATTAGCCAGAATTATAGTCCATTTTCTACGGTCGTAGGAAATGAGCTATTTTGAGTTAAAAGATGACCAATTTTTTTCTTTTAAGCATTTTTTTAAGTTTCTTTTGGTTCATTCGTGAGACTAAAGCCATTTTATTCTGGCTTTATCTTTGGCAGTTAAAAGAATATCATATTGGCCGATTTTTAGACCACTTCCAGACCGAGAAAGGAAAAAGGTTATTATTTAATAAGCTTTTAATTTTAAAAATTCTTACCCTTCTTATCCCCGTAATATTATGGCGATCGCCTTTATTTTACGGTGCTTTTTCTCTATCGCTATTCTTAATTATTTTATATTCCTTTGAATCAATAAAAGGATTTTACGATTTTTCTCAAAAAAAATTTAAAAAACCTGTTTTCACCAAAAAAGTAATTTTTTTAGTTTTTTCTGCTTTAGTATTTGAAATCTTTTATCTTTTCTCTCTTTTTCCAAGAACAACTTTTTTAGCCTTTTACTTATTGACCTTTGATATTTTAACCCCGGCTATAACTTCAGGAATTGTGCTTATTTTTCAACCCTTGACAGTTTTTTTAAGAAATCAAATTATTAAAAAGGCTAAACTGAAAAGAGAAAACTTTAGAGACTTATTGGTTATTGGCGTTACCGGCTCCTATGGCAAAACCTCAACCAAAGAATTTTTAGCCACAATTTTGTCAAAGAAATTTAAAGTTTTAAAAACAAAAGCCCATCAAAACTCAGAGATAGGGATTTCCCAGTGTATTTTAGACGACTTAAAACCAGAACACGAAATTTTTGTTGTTGAGATGGGAGCTTACAATAGGGGAGGAATAAAATTACTTTGTGATATTGCCAAACCTAAAATTGGGATTTTAACCGGTATTAATGAGCAACATTTGGCTACCTTTGGCTCACAAGAGAATATTATTAAAACAAAATATGAGTTAATTGAGAGTTTACCTCAAGACGGTTTAGCAGTTTTTAACGGTAGTGATCCTTATGTTTTTTCACTTTTTCAAAAGACAAAAAAACCAAAAAAAGTCTATCGCTATCGAGCAACAGCAGATTATGTAGAACCCGATATTTTTGCCAAAGGCATTATTATGAAAAAAGAAAAGTTATTTTTTAAAACAGTAACAAAAGATAAAAAAGCCCACGACTTTAGAGTCAATTTATTGGGAGCTCAGCATGTAGGTAATATTTTAGCTGCGATCTTAGTGGCTAAGGTATTAGGAATGCCATTAGAAGAAATTGCTAAAGCTTGCCAAAAAATCAAGGCAGAGCAGGGGACAATCCAAATTAAAAAAGGAATAAATGGAATTAACATTTTAGACTCCACTTATTCAGCCAATCCTGATGGAGTTTTAGCTGACCTCGATTATTTGAAAATTTGGAGAGGCCCCGCAGGAAGGCCTCCGGCTTCCTACGGGGTAAACAAAAAAGTGATTGTGATGCCTTGTTTAATTGAGTTGGGTAAAGCGACAACTGAGATTCACCAGAAAATTGGAGAAAAAATTGGTGAGGTTTGTGACCTGTGCATAATAACAACAAAAGAAAGGTTTAAAGAAATAAAAGAGGGGGCAATAAATAACGGGATGGCAGAATCTAATATTTTCTATCTTGAGAATCCAAGAGAAATCTTCGAAAGGATAAAAACATTTTGCAAAGAAGGAGATATAATACTTCTAGAGAGTAGAGTGCCAACTCAGTTAATTAGTTTATTAGTTAAATAAAAGTTATTCTAAAGGTTGATAGATTGTTTATTGGTATAAAGTTATGAGTTTAAAAATAGAGAAAATAGAAGATAAAGAAGCTTGGGAGAATTTTCTTTTGGGGTGTGAGGAGAAAACTTTTTTGGATTCTTGGAATTGGGGCGAGTTTCAAAAGATGATGAATAATAAGATTTGGAGATTTGGAGTGTATCAGCGACAAGAGACAAGAGACCCCGAACCAGACCCTTCGGCTCGGTACGGGGCAGGCAAGCGACAAGAATTGGTAGCAGTTGCTTTAATTATTAAAACTGAGGCGAAAAGAGGGACTTTTTTGTTTTTACCTCACGGACCCAATTTAAAGAGACAGGAGACCCCGAACCAGAGCCTTCGGCTCGGTACGGGGCAGGCAAGCGACAAGAGACAAGTTTCAGGAATATTATTAGAAGAACTAAAGAAGATTGCCAAAAATGAGGGGGTAAGTTTTATTAGGATAGCTCCCATTTGGGAAAGAAACAGGCAAAATATTGAGATTTTCAAAAAGTTAGGTTTTAGGGTAGCTCCAATTCATATGCATCCCGAATTAACCTGGGAATTAGATATCACTCCTTCCGAAGAAGAGCTTTTAATGCAAATGCGAAAAACAACTCGCTACCTTATAAGAAAAGCTCAAAAAGATAAAGAGATTGAAATAATAAAAACACAAAATTTAAATGATGTTGAAAGATTTAATAATCTTTATCAGAAAACTGGTGGTCGTCATCATTTTGTGCCATTTTCGTTAAATTATTTGAAAAATCAATTTTTATCTTTTCGACCCGACAATCAACCCATTCGACAAGCTCAGGGTTGTCCTGAGTGTATCGAAGGACAAATTGCTATATTTTTAGGAAAATACAAAGATGATTTAGTTTCTTCAGGAGTTTTTGTTTTTTGGCAAAATATTGCTTTTTATCACCATGGAGCTTCTTTACTAAAATATCCTAAGATTCCGGTCTCTTATTTACTTTTGTGGGAAGCGATAAAAGAAGCTAAAAGAAGGGGATGCCAAAAATTTAATTTCTGGGGTATTGCTCCTGAAGACAAAAAAAATCATCCCTGGGCAGGCTTAACTCTATTTAAAAAAGGTTTTGGAGGTTATAAAAAGGAATATGTTAAGACTCAGGATTTACCTCTTTCTAAAAGATATTGGGTATCGTTTTTCGTTGAAAAATTAAGAAAGAAAAAAAGAGGTTTATGAGAGCGCTTAATAAACATCTTTAGCTATGAGGAAATACAGGAGGAGATTATATCGAGTCAAAAAGAAAAAATCGATATTTTATAATCGATTTTTTTGGCTCGGGCTTCTATTCGTTGTCTTCATTATTGCCATTTCTTATTTTTTATTTTTTTCAGAAATCTTTCAGGTCGAGAGGACTATTGTTACTGGTGAAAAAAAAGTATCAAAGGAAGAGCTCAAAGCATTAATAGAAAAAAGATTAGAAAATAAAATATTGTTTTTGAGAACAAAAAGTATTTTTTTGGTCAATTTAGATGAAATAAGAAAAGATATTTTAAATAATTTTCCTCAGATAGCTGAAGTTGAAATTAGCCGGGGATTTCCCGACGCCTTAAATATTCTGGTAGTAGAAAGATTTGCTGAAGCTTATTGGTGTCAGGGAGGACAATGTTTTTTATTAGATAATGAGGGAATAATTTTTGAAGAAGTTTCAGAAGATAATTTGAAATTATTGAAAATTATCCTTCGACAGGCTCAGGATAATGCTGAGCTAAGCCGAAGCATTAAAAGCTCTAATTTAAAAGACAAATTAGAGTTAGGGGAAAAAATAATAGAAAAGGAGTTGCTTTCTAAGGTTTTGGAAATTTTTTCAGAATTAGAAAACTCGAAAATTCTGGTAGAAGAAGTTTCAATTGTGTCAGAAGAAAGAATAAATGTTAAAACCTCAGATGGCTGGGAAATTTATTTTAATCCTAAAAAAGATTTAAATTGGCAATTAACAAAACTGAGAGCAGTTTTGGAAAAATATATTCCTTTGGAAAAAAGAAAAGATTTGGAATATATTGAGTTAAGGTTTGGGGATTTGGCTCCTTTTAAATACAGGGAGTAAAAATTATTCTATATTGTAGATAAAAATTGATGTCCCGGCTTTGGCAACGGGCTTGTATTCATTAAGCCATTTATAATAACCTACTGGTTGATCAAAACCAGGAACTGGATTTCCTCTACCACCCTGGAGTAGGGTAGCTGAAATTGCTAACCATCCTTTTTGAGGACCTTCTTGGGGATTAAGTCTTTCTGCCTTTTCGCCGAGATAATAATTTACATCACCGCCGCCAAAATAATCAACTTTCATTTTGGCGATTTTATTTTCTTCAATGAATTTGGCTAACCTTTTTAAATCTTGGCCCCAATCATAATTTGAGTTTACCACATATTGATATCCATTATCAGTGCCTCCAGCAATTTCATTAAAATAAGATAGATAATAGGGATAAGAACCTACAGAAGATAGAATATACCAGCCAATAAGAACTATTGACAGGAAAATGATTATTTTTTTGAACTTTAGTATTTTTATCTGTTTAATTCCATTGCTTAGACCCAAGCTTACCAGAACGTAGGTAAACGGGAAAACGGGCAAAACATGTCTTACTCCGATATTGAGTTTTCCAGATATAGAAGTTATCCAATAGATTGCCAAAAAAACTAACATTGAGAATTCGGTAAAATGATTTAAAATCCATCCCTTAATTCTCTTTTCAGTTTCAATCCAGAAAGGTTTTTTTATATTAAGGAGGGCTAAAGTCAAAGAAATTAGAGTTAAAATATGGAAGCCCAAGGGGATTTTCAAAAAATAGACAATTGGGAAATAGTACCACCAGCCGGCAGCTGAAATCATATCCATGAAATAAACAGTATTACCAGAAGCAGTTCTTTGGGTAGCCATGAGAAGTCCTAAAAGATAATGGCCAAGAGCTCTTATTATTGGTTTATTTACCATCCAAATGCAGAGATTTTTTAGGGGGCCCGATGGAAAAGATTCTAAAATAAAGATGGTATCTGAAAGTTGTTTTGCTGAAGGATAGTTTAAAATATGGAATTGATAAACTGGTAAAATCACAAATATCATTCCAATTACTCCTACTAAGAACGATAAACCGATATATTTTAAAATATTTTCTTTTTTTAAGATAGAATAAATTATGGTAATTATTCCAAAAAAGGGAATGAGCAGGGCTAAAGAAAATTTAAAGAGAAGAGAAATTCCAAAAACAAGGCCAGCTAAAATTATGTTCTTTTTAGATGGATTTTTTAAAAACTTTAACCAAAAATAAGTAGCCAGAACAACTCCTAAAGTAGCTCCAACATCGGTGGTTACTAATTTTCCATGGGCTAAAAAATTCGGTGAAAAGGAAAAAAGAGCCAAAACCAAAAGGGCAACATTTTCTCCGAATTCTTTTTTTATCCACCAAAACAAAAAATATCCTAAAAAAATTAGAAGGAAAACCATGGGTAATCTTGCCCAAAATGTAATCTGATCAGGATTGTTTCCAGAATTATATAAAAATTCCCAACCAAACTGCCATTGGTCATTTACATTTTCAGTCCAGGCAGGAGAATCTATTGGAAAATTGAAATCTAAAAACAAAAGAGGGAAAGCTGCTAAATCTTTAATTAAAGGAGGATGTTCCGGGTTTATTCTAAAATCCCTTTGAGTTAGATAAGAATAGCCGGCTGGAATGTGGGCTAACTCATCCATTGTTAGAGAGTCTTCCTGATAACTGAAAAAAGCCAAAAGGAACATTGTGGCAAGCAAGATTCCGGCAATGATATTTGTTAGTTTATCTGACATAAAAGATTACATTTGGTATATTAAAATCCCATCTTTCTCTTGAATTTTTCCTTCAGGGAACATAATCTGGAGTATTTTGAATAGGTTTTGATCATATTGCAAGGGAGCAATCACTGTTGGCATCTTATTTACTTTGATTTTATCTAAGTCTTCTGGCAACAGATAAACAGATTGGGGTTTCCCATACTTTTTATTTTCAATAAACATTGTTGTTTGGGCTGACATAGGAATTCCGTCTGGCCAAGGTACAGGCACACCTGACTGATTGACAACGACAAATTTTTGAGCCTCAGGGGGCAGGGAATTAAGGTGATTTCCTATTTTAACATAGTTTTTAGAGAAAGCATTTTCGACTTCTGGATTTTTCCCCCAGAAAATAAAATAACGCCAATATTGGGCCAGAAGAAGGGAAAGAAAAAATAAAACTATTGAAAAAATTAAAAATTTATTAATTTTGACTTTCTCTTTAACCTTCCGCCACAAAAATTCTATCCCCATTCCAGCAAAAATAAAAGTAGGCGGGATAGCCCCTATAGCTCTGAGAGAATGAGGAATTCCTTCGTAAGTTAAAATACCGGGAGATAACATTATAAAAAACCAGAATAACAATGAACAATGAACAGTAAACAGTGAATAATTTTTGATTTCTATTGAAGCAATTAACTTCTTAATCGAGATAGCAATTCCGATTAAAAACAATATTCCTACTGGCCAGAACAAGACAGGAGATTTAGAAATATTATGGCGCCAGTTGGAGTCACCATAGAGATTAAACATCCCCAAATGGGAAATTAAACTGGTTCCAAAAGCTAAAATTTTATTATCCTGAGTAAAAATTGAAACCTCAGCGGTTCGACCAATAAAATCTTTGGGATTTTGGAGGAAATAAATCCCGATTGGGAGAGCGATGATAAAAATAAAAAATAAAAAATAAAAAATAAAAAATAAAAATTTTTTCTCCAAATTCTGTTTTCGGTAAATTAACCACCAAAGTAAAAAGACAATAGCTAATAATACTACTGCTGATCGAAAGACGCTATAAGTATAAAAACCTAATCCAAAAAACACCCCGGCAATTATAAAGTCACGTTTTCTTTGGGTTCGAAGTCCTTTGAATAAAAAATAAAAAGAAAAAACTAAAATAAATGGCACTAAAATTGCCCGAAAGCCAATACGGGAAAAATTAACATGCCAAAAAGAAATAGCCAAGAGAAAACTCGACAGTAAAGCAATGTGACGAGGCCTTGCTTCGTCACATTTGATGAATAGTTGTTTAGTTAATAGATACAAACCAAGAACTGTAAGAATGCCGATTACTGCTGAGACAAGCCTTAGAGACCAAATCGAGATGCCAAAAATTGAAAAAGATAGATGAATTAAATTAATAAAAAGTCCCTCTCGACCATTATTCTCTGGATAAAATACTTGGCCGGGATTAGTTATGGCTTCGTTTCCATTAATTGCTTCATCAGGATAAAGCCCTGGTGGAATGGAATCTAATTTAGGCAGTCTAAAAAATGAAGCTACAGCTATTATGATTAATAAAAATATTAACGTTTTCTTTCTCATTAAAATTATTTTATCATATTGGTAAAAACAGGAATAGCCAGATATTAGCACTCGAAGACCTTGACTGCTAATTTTGGTTTGCTATAATATATCTGATGAGAATAACTGAAAGGCAAAAATTGATATTAGATAGAATAATTGAAGAACATGTTGATTTAGCTCAACCGATCAGTTCTCAATATTTGGAGGGAAAATATGATTTTGGAGTTTGTCCAGCAACCATCAGGAGCGAAATGCAGAGACTGACTAATGCTGGTTTCCTTTATCAGCCTCATACTTCGGCTGGAAGAGTGCCGACTGACAAGAGTTATAGATTTTTTGTTGATAGTTTATTGGAAAAGGAAATCTCAGCATTTAAAGATATCTTTAAAATAGAAGAAATGCTCCGAGAAGAGGAAGAGGATGTTTTAAAATTTGTTGTTCATCTCTCAAAATTTTTAGCTACCGCCACCTCAAATTTAGCAGCTATTCATCTTTTGGAAAAAGATTTATTTTGGAAAGAAGGATGGGAAGAGATATTAAGAGAACCTGAATTTGAAGAAAAAGATTTTATTTTCGATTTTGCCAAACTTTTAAAAAATTTTGAAAAAGACATTAAAGATTGTAAATTAAACTCAGAAATTAAAATCTATATTGGTAGAGAGAATCCTTTTACAAGAGCAAAAGATTTTAGTATAATATCAGCTAAATGTTGTTTCCCAGACGAGGAAGAGGGTGTCATTTCTTTGTTGGGACCGAAAAGAATGGCCTATGAAAGAAATATCCGCCTAATTAACTCTCTAGCCAAAATTTTAGAAGAATTTTGATTATTATGGAGAAAAAGAAACCAACTTTAGAAGAAATTAAGCAAAAATTAGAAGAGTGTCAAAAATCAAAGGATGAATATCTGACTGGTTGGCAGAGGGCGCGAGCAGATTTTCTAAATTATAAAAAAGGAGAATTAGAAAGAGTGGGAGAGCTTATAAAGTATGCCGACACGGGATTGATTTTAAAATTTTTACCGATTTTAGACAATTTTGAAATAGTAGAAAAGAAACTACCAGAAGATTTAAAAAATGATGAAAGCGTAAAAGGTTTGCTCCAACTTAAAACCCAAATTCGAGATTTTTTGAAAGGTCAGGGGGTAGAAGAGATAGAATCTTTGGGTAAAAAATTTGACCCTAATTTTATGGAAGTCATAGAGATGGTTGAGCCCGCCTCCGCTTCCGCCTCCGCCGAGGCTACGGCGGACAAGGCAGGAATAGTTATTGAAGAAATCCAAAAAGGTTATAAAATTCACGACAAGCTCTTGCGCCCTGCTAAAGTGAGGGTTTCTAAATGAAACCCGAAACCCCGCATAAATTTTGCCAATGTTTAAAATTGAGGCGTCAATTTCTGTAAAACAAAAATTAGGTTCCCGCGACACAGTGTCCGAATAGGACCGAGCTCGCCGAAGGTGAGCGAGTGTGTCGCCATCCATAATTTCGCAAAATTTTGTGCGGGGTAAAAGTTAGTAAATAGTAAAATTTTCAAAGGTCGAATTAACAAATAACAACCCACTGAGGAAAGGGGTCGGGGAAACCCACG
>JBHIEB010000016.1:0-9937 GCA_046760405.1 Minisyncoccales bacterium | reverse complement strand
TTTTCAAGGCCTCAGAGTGTATCATATCATATGGACCAGTACACCACCTTGACATAAAGTTCTAAATTTGCTAATATTTACTAGTGAGTGTTCCCTTTCGGGAACTCTGCTAAGTCGCCAATAAGCCCCCCTCGAGCGGGGCTTGTTGGTTTTTATCTCAAATAACAATTCATATTTGCAGAATCTGAACATCAGAGGAAATCTTTAGGACCTGAAGAATCTCTAAAGTATAAATAATCTGTAAATCCCGTAAAATATTGCCATGGCCGTTATTTTACGGTATGATAAGGGAGGTATGAGTTTCAAAAAATATAAATATTATTTTAAAAAACCAAGGGCAGAGATCGTAAAAGATGTCTTTTATTGGTTGTTGACAGCTGGAGCAATCTCTATAGCAGCTACTTCTCCTTTTTTTCTGACAAATCTCTTAAGAGGTTTCAGACGATGGAGAAAATACCCAAAAAGAAAAGTCTCAGATACTTTCTACAATTTAAGAAGGCAAGGATTAATAGAGATTAGAAAGAGGAACCATCAAATTTATATTGCTTTAACTGAAAAAGGGAAAAAGAAAGCTGGTTGGATGCAGGTTGATCGTTTAAAAATTAAAAAACCCAAAAAGTGGGACAAGAAATGGAGAATAGTCATCTTCGACATTGCTCAACTAAAAAAACTCTACCGAGAAGCATTTCGGGGAAAACTAAAAGAGTTGGGGTTTCGCCATCTTCAAAAAAGTGTTTGGATTTACCCTTTTGATTGTCGAGCAGAAATTGAGCTGTTAAGAACTTTTTTTGGTTTATCAGAAAAAGAAATGAGGTTGATTTTGGCTGAAAATATTGGTAATGATAAAAAACTGAAAAAAGTTTTTAAACTATAATCCCGTAAAATATTGCCATGGCCGTTATTTTACGGGAGTTGGAGGAATTTTTGAGGATCCTATTTTAGATTTAAGTTGCGTTTGCGTGTTATTTTTGATTAAAGTATAATGAAACTGGGCCGGGAGGATAGCACTCACTAAAGACTTAGAGTTGGAGTTAACTCTCCTGGCCCTCTCGTTTTCAGATACCTCCCCAAAAAAATGAAAATTGAAGTGATACTACCTGGAATTAAAAGAAATGTTTCCTTAAAAGCTTACACAACTTTCAAGATTGGTGGTCAGGCAAAATATTTTTTTAAAGCTCCAACAAAAGAAAATTTAATTTTAGCAATTGAAGCGGCAAAGAAATTTGATTTACCGTTTTTTATTTTAGGTGGGGGAAGTAATTTATTAGTTTCTGATAGGGGATATAAGGGGCTGGTAATAAAACAACAAACAATGAGTAGTAAGATACAGGATAATAAAATTTTTACTGAAGCGGGATTATTATTGGGTCGGTTGGTTAATCTGGCTGCAAAAAACAATTTGATAGGCCTTGAGTGGGCAGTAGGAATTCCCGGGACAATTGGAGGAGCGATAAGGGGAAATGCCGGAGCTTTTGGGAAATCAATGAAAGATATTGTTGGAAAGGTTGAAGTTTACGATATTAAAGATAAAAAAATAAAAACTTTTAAAAACAAAAATTGCCACTTTGATTATAGAGAGAGTATTTTTAAAAGAAATCCCAATTTAATTATTCTTTCAGCTGAACTCCAGCTTAAAAAAGGTCCGCCAGTTGGCGGAAAGAAAGAAATTAAAGAAAAAATGAAAGAATACCTGGATTACAGGAAAAAAACTCAACCATTAGAATTTTCTTCAGCTGGCTCTATTTTCAAAAATCCTTTACCCTCCCAAGTTTTGAAAAAATTTAGGAGGGCGAGAATTTTTTCAGCTGGGGAATTAATTGAAAAATGTGGTCTTAAAGGAAAAAAAATTGGCAAGGTGAAAATTTCCAGAAAACATGCAAACTTTATCATTAATTTAGGAAACGGAAAAGCAAAAGATGTAAAAAAATTGATAAAATTAATAAAAGATAAAGTTAAGAACAAGTTTGGAATAGTTTTAGAAGAAGAGATTCAATGTCTTTAAAATAATAAATAAAAAAAAGTTTTAAAAAACAAAAAATTTTTTTTCCACACTTGACATTATTTCTTAAAATGAAAAAATAAAGTAAGGAAAGAAATTTTTTGGCAATAGGGGCTTATTCACTTAACTTTTAAAGTTAAGTGACAGCCCGATCAAAATTTCTAAACTTAGAAATTTTGAGAGAGGGTCGACTATTGGCTTAAATTTTTTTAAAAAAATTACACTATGGTAAGGAAAAAGAAGAAGACGACTAAAAGAAAGAAAAAAACAACCAGGAAGAAGACCACGAGAAAAAAGAAAAAAGTGACAAGGAGGAAGACAACGAGGAAGAAGAAAAAAACAACCAGGAGAAAAAAGAAGAGATAAAATCTCTACCCCCTGCCCTCTTTCGGGCACTTGAAAAAAGTTACTGAAAATGTTAGACTGGAAACATGGGGGTTTTTTTCTTTCTTTATGAAGATTGTTATTAAAACAAAAAATATCAAACTGACTCAAGCTCTTGAAAATTTTATTGAAGAAAAAATAAATTCTCTTGAAAGATTTGCCAAAAGTGTCTATAATGAAAAATATTATAATCATTTTTTTGGCAAAGGAAAGCCGAGAATAGAGGCCTGGGTAGAGATTGGAAAAGAAACCTTACATCATAAAAAAGGACCATTTTTTCGAGCCGAATGCCAGATGAGATTTCCCGGAAAGAGTATAAGATCAACAGCTACTTCAAAAAATTTGAGGTTAGCCATAAATGAGGTCAAAGATGAGTTACAAAGGGAAATCAAACAATATAAAGAAAAATTAGCTGCCAAGACTAAAAGAGGAACAAGGGTTTTGAAAAAAGAATTAAAATTGTCTCCCCGGGCTAGATTCTACCGGAAGGGGAGAATTAGAGAAGAAGGAATTTAGAATTAACTTCAATCGCTTTTTTGTTTCACTCTTTGTTTTTCTCAACGAAAAATACGTTGAGACAGTTTTTCAGCACTTCTTTTACCAAGATGCTGGAAGATAAAGCGATTGAAAAAGCATGATTACAAAAACAAAGAGACTCATCCAATGGGTCATAGCCAGAAAAAACAAAATACATCACGCCGGCATTCATTTAATTGCCGAATTTTGGAATGGAAAAATTATCGAGGACTCAAAAGAGATTGAGAAGATTTTGATTACCGCTGCTAAAAAAGGAAAGAACACTCCTTTAAAGATAGTAATTCATAAATTTTCACCTCAAGGAATAACTGGGGTTGTTTTATTGGCCGAAAGTCATATTGCCCTTCACTCCTGGCCAGAATTTAATTATTTAGCAATAGATATTTTCACTTGTGGCGAGAGAGCTTTTCCTGATAAAACTTTAGATTATTTAAAAGAAGTGTTTCAACCAAAAAAGGTTAAGATAAAGAAGATAAAAAGAGGGGCGTCATGAAAAAAAATCAATGGTTTTTTGAGAAAGAACTGCCAAATGTTGTCCAGAATTATAAAATTGGTTGGAGAATAAAAAAAAGGGTTTATTCTGGGAAAAGCAAATATCAGAAAATTGAAATTTTAGACACTTCAGGCTTGGGAAGGATTTTTGTTTTAGATGGTATTGTTCAACTGTCAGAAAAATATGAATTTATTTATCACGAGATGATTTCTCATCTGCCTTTGTTTTATCACCCAAGTCCTAAAAAAATTTTAATTGTTGGAGGAGGAGATGGTGGGGTTCTGCGTGAGGTTTTAAAACATTCTTTGAAAGAAGTTTTTTTTGTGGAATTGGACCCAAAAGTAGTGGAGATCTCAAAAAGATATCTCCCCTTTTTAAATCTTAAAAATTCTTTAAAGCAAAAAAAAGTGAGGTTGTTTTTTGGAGATGGCGCAACTTTTGTCAAAAAATTTAAAAATTTTTTTGATGTAATAATTGTTGATTCCACCGATCCAGCAGGCCCCTCGCTTTCTTTATTTCAAAAAAGATTTTATCAGAATAGTTTTTCCGCTTTGAAAAAAGAAGGAGTTTTTATTACCCAAAGTGGAAATTTTTTAGACCAAATTTCAGAAATTAAGACCGCCATTAAAAATCTAACCCTCTTTTTCCCCTATGTGAAAGTTCACCAGATATTTACTCCTGATTATCAGGGGTCAGATTTTAGTTTTACTTTAGCTTCCAAAAAGATAAACTTGGAAAAATTTGACATTAGAAAAATAGCAAAGAGATTTAAAAAAATTAAAGATCTAAAATATTATTCTCCTGAAATGCATTTGACTTCAGGAATTTTGCCTAAATTTTATCAGAAAAAATTAGAATAATGATATGGAAAAATTTTTGAGAAAACTTTACAAAAAATTTTTAGATTTTGACAAAAATTATTATTTTCGAGATGTAAAAACTTGGTTTGGAGTAGGGGAACTTAGATTGAATAAAAAAATTCTTAAAGAATTTTATGAAAATTATCAAAAGATTTCCTTTTTAGAGTTTTTAGGTGATGTTAAAGATATAATTTATTCCAAGAATGTTTTTGATTTTATTGTCAAAAATGCAACCGAAGATTGGGACCTCTGGTGTTATTTAAAATTTTTAGAAAAAGAAAAAATAATTAAAGTTAAAAAAAAAGGAAAGATTACTGTTTTAAGAAAAGAAATTTTGAAGATAATTCCAAAACCTCAAAAAGAAAAAGAAATAAAAAGAAAGATTGAGAGAAAATTAAAAATTAAGATTAGAGAAAAAGAACCGGTCATTAATTTGTTTAAAAAATTTCAAGATTTTAAAGTAAAAGCAAAATGGGATCAGATGCCAATTTCTCAAGGCTCAGCTATTTTTATTACTGAAAAAATTTTAGAAAACATTCCCTTGAATAAGAAATTTTTATTTGTGGGGGATGATGATTTTGTTTCAGTGATTTTGACTTTGGCTGATTCAAGTATAGAGTGCAAGGTTGTAGATATTGATGAACAACTTTTAGAATGCATAAATCTTTTATCTTCTAAGTTTAATCTCAAAATTGAAACAAAAAAAGTAGACATTAGAAAAGAAAAAGTTTTAGGGGAAAAGTTTATTGGATTTTTAACAAATCCCTGTTATACCGAAGCGGGAGTGAAAGAGTTTGTAAAATTCGGAAAAAATCAACTCGGCAAAGACGGAGGAATAGGATTTCTGGAAGTGGGTGGTGAAGATATTGAAAATAGGTTTTTATTTTTGCAAGACTTTTTTACTAAAAATAATTTAATTATAGAGGAGATAATCTCCAAAAAGATTTATTATCCCTATATTATGCTTCACAAAGAAGACAAAGAGATTTTTAGAAGACTTTCTTTAATGATTGATGAAAAAGTTATCAAAAAATCTCCCAAGTTAGGGGCATCTTTGTATATCTTTGAATATTTACCCTTTAAACCAAAAAGAGTGAAATTTAAAAAACCAATATACGCTTATTTATAAAAATATTTTCGGGAAAAATTCTTGACAAATTTTGGAGGTGCGTTATATTACTATATTATTAAGAAGGAGGTGAAAGCGAGTGAAGATTGAAAGGCTTAATTTTACTCTTGTCGATCTTTCGGAGAGCGAAAAGTGCAAAGTGTCTCTCGCCAACTTCAACTTCGAGGAGCTTGCTCCCAGGATTAAATCTCTACTAAGGACTTTGGAGGAAGAAGGAGTTACTGAGGTTGGAGAGTTGAATATCTCCTTTGTTGACCTGTCTGATGCAGAAGAGGCAACGGTGGAGTAGAGGCACTCTAACATTTTTTAAAACAAGCCCATTTCGGGCTTTATTTTTTGACTATTGACAAAATTTGATGATTTAGTTATAACTCTTCTAGATCTTAAGGTGAAAAAAAATGCCAAGAACAATTCTATTGCCGCTCGTCACAAAAGACGAGGCAGGCCCTACAGTCTGTCCAGATTGTGGAGCTCGTGTTAGGGTACAGATGGTTAGTCCAAAGTGCTCCGCTCTTAACGAGGCGAACATTACCCGACATCCTCAGCCTCAATCTGCAGTTTGTGAAGACTGTAAGAAAAAAAAGTAACCACCAAGAAGCTTCTGCTTAAATGCTTTAGCTCCATGTGTTAGGAAACATTCTTGGTTTGTTTTCCTTCTTATAAAAGTCTATTTGGACTTTATTTTTTTAGATAAAACAATTAAAATGAAAATATGTCAATACTTAATAAAATTTTTGGCGATGCTAATGAAAGATATTTGAAAAAGATTCAGCCTTTGGTTGATAAAATAAATGGCCTCGAAAAGGAATTCGAGGGTTTTTCTGATGAAGAATTAAAGGGGAAAACTAATGAATTTAAAGAAAAGCTTGGAAGGGGTGAAACGCTCGCTGGCATATTACCAGAAGCTTTCGCCGCAGTTAGGGAAACTTCAAAAAGAACTTTAAACCAAAGACATTATGATTGTCAGTTAATAGGCGGAATTGTTTTGCACCAAGGGAAAATTGCGGAAATGAAAACTGGCGAAGGAAAAACCTTAGCTGCTACCTTACCCCTTTATTTAAATGCTTTGGAAGAAAAAGGATGTCATTTAGTTACAGTTAATGATTACTTAGCTAGAAGAGATACAGTCTGGATGGGACAGATTTACCACGCTTTGGGCTTGAGTGTTGGTTGTCTAAATCACGAGCAGTCTTTTTTATACGACCCTGATTACAAAAAACCGGCTGAAGAAAAAGAAAAAATGAGAGATACATTGGGAGGTTTTTATGTTGTTGAAGATTTTTTGAGGCCCTGTTCAAGAAAGGAGGCCTACTTAGCTGACATTACATATGGAACAAATAATGAGTTTGGTTTTGATTATTTAAGAGATAATATGGCTTATGATTTGAACCAAATGGTTCAAATCCGCGAAACAGACCTGCCCGCCAGAGCCTTCGGCTCAAGCCGATGGCAGGCGGGCACGAAACAAGAAAGCGAAACAGACGCGAAAAGTGCATTTCATTATGCAATTATTGATGAGGTTGATTCAATTTTAATTGATGAAGCCAGAACCCCTTTGATTATTTCTGCTCCCGATATTGAGAGTTCAAAATGGTATCAAGAGTTTGCCAGAATCATTCCCAAATTGAACCTAAAGGAAGATTATCAAATTGATGAAAAAATGAGAGTGGCCACTTTGACTGAGAAAGGAATAGACAAAATCGAAAAGATTTTAGGATATAAAAATATTTATGAAGAAAAAGGGATAAGATATTTGCACCATTTAGAACAGGCCTTGAGGGCTGAAGCTCTTTTTAAAAAAGATAGAGATTATGTGGTCAAAGATGACCAGGTTATTATTGTTGATGAATTTACGGGCAGGTTGATGCCTGGTCGTCGTTGGTCGAGAGGACTTCATCAAGCAATTGAGGCAAAAGAAGGAGTGAAAGTTCAACCTGAATCTGTCACTATGTCTTCAATTACTTTTCAAAATTTATTCCGGATGTACCAGAAATTAGCCGGAATGACCGGAACTGCTCTTGCTTCAGCTGAAGAATTTGATAAGGTTTATGGCTTAGAAGTAATAATTGTTCCGACTAATAAACCAATGATAAGAGAGGATTTGCCAGATAGAGTCTATAAAACAGAAGCAGGAAAATTTAAGGCTCTAATTAAAGAAATAAAAAAGAGAAACCAATTGAATCAGCCAATTTTAGTTGGCACTCGATCAGTTGAAAAGAATGAACGCTTGGGAAAACTCTTGAGTAGAGAAGGAATTCCTCATCAAATTTTAAATGCAAAATATCACCAAAGAGAAGGGCAAATTATTGCCCAGGCCGGAAAGAGGGGAGCGGTGACTGTCGCTACTAATATGGCCGGTAGAGGAGTAGACATAATTTTGGGCGGCAACCCCCCAAACTCTGAAGAAGCTAAAAAAGTTAAAGAGTTGGGCGGGCTTCATGTCATTGGTACCGAAAGGCATGAAGCCAGAAGAATTGATAATCAATTAAGAGGGAGAGGAGGCAGGCAAGGAGATCCAGGTTCTAGCCAATTTTTTGTTTCTTTAGAAGATGATTTAATGAGGATTTTTGGTGGGGAGAGAATAAAATCTCTAATGTCGGCTTTAAAAATTCCTGAGGATCAATCAATCGAGGCTAATTTAGTTTCCAAAGCCATCGAAGATGCTCAATCAAAAATTGAAGGAATGAATTTTGATTTAAGAAAACATGTTTTAGATTACGATGACGTTATGAATAAGCACCGAGAGGCTATTTACAGAAAGAGAAAAGAAATTTTAGCCAAAAGAGCTTAAAGAAAAAATTTTGAGGGCAGTCTTGGAGGCTGGTTTCTCAAAAAAGGATTACGAAAAAAAAGAAAAAGAATTGGGGCCTGAGCGTTTTCATCAGGTTGGAAAAATTATTTCTTTAAGAATCTTAGATATGTCTTGGATGAACCATTTGGAGAATATGGAATATTTGAGAGATTCGGTTAGGTTGAGAGCTTATGGTCAAAAGAATCCTTTAATTGAATATAAAAATGAAGGCCATAAAATGTTTAAAAAGCTGTTATTAGCTATAGAGTCAGCCATTGGCAATACTATTCTGAGAGTCGGTTTAGCTCCGGTAAGAACTCCAGCTGAAGTGTCAGGTAGAACTTATCAACCGGTAACTCGCAAGAACAAACCTGGCCGAAATGATCCCTGTCCTTGCGGAAAAGTTAATCCTGAAACTGGCGAATCAATGAAATACAAAAAATGCTGCTGGCCAAAGTATGGATAATAACCCGACACTAATCCACAAATATTACACCAATGACATGAATGGTTAAAAAATTAATTTACCCAAAATTGTCATACAAAATTACAGGAATTTTATTCAAAGTTCACAATAAACTTGATAGATATTGTAAAGAGAAACAATATCAAGATGCGATTGAAGAACTATTAAAGCAGGAAGGTTTCAAATTTGAAAGAGAGAAGAAACTTCCGGTGTCTTCCGAGACTGGAGGAAATCGGGTTGATTTCGTAATTGAGGATAAGATTCTTTTAGAATGTAAAGCTAAACCTTTTATTACAAAAGAGGATTATTATCAAATGATGAGATATTTAAAAGCCTCTAAAAAGAGATTGGGCTTATTAGTTAATTTTCGCAATAAATATCTTCGGCCAAAACGAATTGCAAACTGATGCTCCAGGAGCTCGACACTAATAACACACTAATACACCAATAACACGAATATCTTATTAGTGAAATTAGTGATAAATTAGTGTATTGATGTCGAGTAGTCGAAAATGATTAGTGACATTAGTGTCCATTAGTGTATTTGTGTCAGGTTTATGTTCTTTTTTCCCATTGCCTTCCTAATATTCATCCTCTTCATTCTATTTTTACCCATTCTATTTATTTTGGCTTATTTTCATATTGTTATAATTGGTTTTGAGAAATTAGGGATTTCTCCTGAGGGAACTTTATTAATTCTTTTTCTCATTCTGATAGGCTCATTAGTCAATATTCATTTGTCGAAAAAGAAATAAGTATATGTGGAGAAACCCTATTTTTTTGGACTCTGGCGGGTGCCAAAAATTGAAACTCAATACACCGCTATTAATTTAGGAGGAGCAGTTATTCCAATTTTACTTTCTTTTTATTTTTTATTTTTGGCTTTTAGGCAAGGTTTTGAATTAAGCCCAATTTTAATCGCTATTATTTTAATGGCTCTTATCTCTAAATTTTTTGCTAAAGTTATTCCGGGGAGGGGAATTGCCTTACCTGGTTTTATCCCTCCTATTTTCTCAGCCATTTTCGCCTTGATGTTATCTCCGGAATTTGCCGCCCCTTGTGCCTTTATTGCTGGAGTCTTGGGAACTTTAATAGGAGCTGACCTTTTAAATTTGAGAAAAGTTCAAAAAATCTCTCCGGGATTTATTTCGATTGGGGGAGCAGGAGTATTTGATGGAATATTTTTAGTGGGAGTTGTTTCGGCCTTAATGTCGGGTATTTAGCCGTTTTCTAGTCAATAGCTTTGCACCACTTCTAAAGGTGTTTTCATCTTTAGTC
>JBHIEB010000015.1:0-10491 GCA_046760405.1 Minisyncoccales bacterium | reverse complement strand
CACCTCGACTCAAAAAATCCCAAGCAGGTTTCACTAAAGCTTCTTGGGCTGCCCTCAGGCTATAAAAATAGCGAGGCTTGCCAAAGGTAAACTCTAACCACTCTTTAGTTGCTTTCTTGGGAAGATATTTTTCAATGATCTTATCAATCTCTGGTTTTAACTTCTCCAAATACTGACTAATTTTTTCTGGTTTTTTACTCATAATTTATCAAAGCCAAGAGCCTGCATGTTTGTGATAAATGAAAATAACTTTGAGGAATTTCAAAATATTCTTTCTTAAATTAGGCTTGGAGAGTAAATCAAAAAAGGCAGGAAAAGTTTTTAAATAGAGAATATCACCCCCTTTTTTCTCTAAAATATCCCCAATTTCATTTAACACCCGATTATCAAAAGAGTAAACTATTTTTTGGACGGTGAGCAGGTCTTTACTAAAAAAGGATATTGATTTGATTTTTGATTCATACAAATGAGGCTTTGCTGAAAGAATTGATTCAGCCGCTATTTTACCTGAAATCATGGCATTGTTGATTCCTCCCCCAAAAATGGGGTCTACCAAACCCCCTGCATCTCCGACCAAGAAAGCATTGTCTTTAAAAAGCTTAATTTTGGCTCCTCCCCAAGACATAGCCCCACTTCTATTTTCTAAAAGTTCATAAGGACCCAGTTCTTTTTTAACCGTATTTTCCATAAAATCTTCAAAGCTTTCTTGTAAATGAGCGGTTGTGCCCAGCCCAATGTTGGCTGTATTTTTTGATTTGGGGAATATCCAAGCATAACCATTGCAAAATCTTTCTTTATCAAAATACATTTTAATCTTAGTGGTATCGATATCTTTTTGTAATTTTACCAAATATTGAATCAGGGGCAGAATTTTAACTTTTTCTTTAAAAACTTTCCTTCTAACAATTGAAGTCGGACCATCAGCCCCAATTAAATATTTGGATTTTAAAATATCTCCTCTCTCAGTCTTTACTCGCCAAGAACCATTCTCTCTTTCTATCTCTTTCACTCTTTGTTGAAGTCTAATTTTAGCTTTACATTTTTGAGCCAAAAATTTTTCAAAATTGATTCTATCTAAAACAAAACCAGCTTTTCCAATGGACAAGGTAACAATTTTCCCATTGGGTAAAATCACTTGGGAGCTATCTAAAACTGCTGAGACCCAGCTGGGATCAGATTCAATCTCTTGCCTTTCCAGGGCTCTCTTGGTTAATCCTTCAGCACATTGAACTGGTCGGCCAATCTCTTTTTCTTTTTCCAAAATTAAAGCATCCTCTAAATACCTGCCAACTGTCAGCCCGGCCGGACCGGCTCCAACAATTATCGTTTCAAATATTTTTTCCATTTCTATTTCATTAAAATATCATTACTGTTGACAGTAGCCCAAAAGAGGAAATTGCATAAGCATCCATTATTCGGTAGTTTTTTACTATTTTGAGACTTCTCTCAAATAGAAAGAAAAAAAGGAAAACTAAGGTAAAAATTAGGAATAAAAAAAGATATTTTTGAGAAATCAACAAAAAAATCGGAAAAATAGTTAAGGGATAAAGAATAGCCAAGTATCTTAACAGCCTTTCTGATTTTTTATAACCAAAAACGCAGACAAAAGTCCTTAAACCAGCCCTTTTATCGACTTCATAATCTTCTAAGTGGTTTCTAAGCTCCAGGGTCATTGATAGATAAAAAATGGAAAAAGCAATTAAATAATGGAACAGAGTCAGCTGGGGGTTAAAAATTAAAAGAGGTAAAACAAATAAAAAGACACCAGCAAATAATCCATGGGAAACCAAATCAAGCAAGGGCCGGGATTTTGTCCGCAAAGGAGGGGCGGAATAAAAAAAACCAATTGATGCTCCGGCCAAAGAAAATAAGAAAACCTTTAGTCCAAATACTGTTGATAAAGCCAATCCCAAAACTCCTGGTAAGACTAAGAGAAATAAACCACTTCTAAAACTTATCTCTTTGCTAACCACCGGATTTATTCTATCTTTCCGGTATCTATCCTCTCTGGTATCAAAGCAATCGTTTACTGAAAACCCAAACGCTAAAAGTAATAAAACTATGGCATAAAAAATAATAATATCCCAAAAAGGAAATAAAAATCCTTTGGAAATAACAAATCCAAGCGAAGCCATTAAAAAATAGCCCCGCCAGTCTGGAATCCGGAAAAGCCTAAGATATGGCTTAAGATTTGTTTTCATAATTTTGAAATTCTCTTCAAGGCAATTTCTAACCAAGGGGCATAATTTTGAGGGTTATGCATCATATCCTTCTTCAGTTCTTCAACCTCAAGCCATTGCCAATCAGCCACTTCTTGAGGATTAGGTTCAATTTTTCCCTCAGTGTATCTACCAATTAAAAGAGCACAGACTTCATTTTCTGAACCAATATTTTTGTAGGGAGCTTGATATTGAAATTTGTCTACTAACTCAAGAGGTAAAGTTAATCCTAATTCTTCTTTCAATCTTTCTTCAGCTGACTCTTCATAGGTCTCGTCTTTTTTGAGATAACTAGAGCAAGAAGTTTCCCAACAAAGCGGCCACAATTTTTTGAATTTACTTCTTTTTTGAATTAAAACTCGTCCTTTATCATCAAAAATAAAAATAGTAAAAGCCCGGTGTAAAATTCCTTTACCTTGATGGCATTTCTCTTTGTCTTCAAAGCCAACTACCTCATCTTTTTCATTTACCACAACTATTTTCTCCATATTATCTTTGTGTGTAATGACAATGAAAATTATTTATGAGCTGACGGTGAGATTTAAAGCTATAAGCCAGGGAAGGGGCTCGAACCCTTAAAACCTGCGCATTACAAGTGCGCTGCTCTGCCAATTGAGCTACCCTGGCTTTTTGTTACTCTTTGTTGCTTTTTTTATTTCCTCCCAGTAATTATCATTTTCCCTAAGTTTTTTTTGGTGAGCTCTCTTTCTTAATTTTTGAAGCCAATCAAAAGTCTTATTATCGGTTTTTAAAGTTAAAATTCTAATTTTTGTCAAAATCTTCTGCAAGAATATTTCATAGGAAAAATTTTTAAAAGGATTGAGTTTGTCAATTCTTCTTTTCAATCTTAAAATCAGACTTTCCCCCTCTGGTCTCTCAGCAATTTCTGGCAACTCTAGCAAAACCGGAATTTTCCGAGAGACAATCACTCCCATCCCCAGAAGACTTCCCGTTAAAATAATTGTTGCAATTAAAGTTGTCATAAAATCAGCTTGAATTATTAAAGGATTCGTATATTCGTAATGAATTCGTTATTCGTTGATTAATTATATCTCGTATCTCACAAAATTCCTCACGACAATGTTCTCTCCTATTTTAGTAATATATCCCTCAATTAAATCCTTTATAGCCTTATTTTCATCTCTTATCCAGAGTTGTGACATTAGAGAGATTTCCTCTTTGTATTTTTTAAGTTTTCCTTCAATAATTTGGTCAATTATTTTTTGAGGTTTTCCTGAACCCTTAAATTGCTCTTGATAAATTTTCCGCTCACCAGCTAAAAATTCATCAGGAATATCCTCTTCTTTTAAAAACAAAGGTTTCATAGCCGCAACTTGAAGACATAGCTCATGAGCTAGTTTTTGAAAATGCTCTGACTTGGCAACAAAATCTGATTCACAACGCAATTCCACCATTACCCCAATTTTTTTATTTGGGTGAATATAGCTTTCAATAATTCCTTCTTTTACTTCTCTTTCCGCTTTTTTCCCCGCCAAATTTTGACCCCATTTTCTCAAGATTACCTTTGCCTCTTCTAAATCCCCTCCTGCTTCCTCCAGAGCTCGTTTACATTCCTGGATTGAAACCCCGGTTTCTTCTCTTAATTGTTTAATTTGCTCAATAGACACCATAAAAATTCCAAATCCTAAGCACCAAATCCTAAACAAATTCAAATGACTAAAATTCAAAATTCTAAACACGTTTTGAACATTTGGATTTTGAATTTAGATATTGTTTAGAATTTCGGATTTTGGATTTAGGATTTCAAGTTTCGGATTTCGGGCTTTGGATTTCGGACTTCGCCTTAAGTATTACCTCCTTTACTTTCTCTAAAATGTATTTTACTGAAGAAATGGCATCATCATTAGCCGGAACAGGATAATCAGCTAAGGTGGGGTCAGTGTTGGTATCTGAAATTCCAACAACCTTTACTCCTTTCCTTTTTGCTTCTTTTACCGCCAGAGCGTCTTTTCTTATATCTAAAACAAAAACAGCCTCAGGCAATTCTTCCAGATTTTTTATCCCGCCAAATTTTCTTTCAAAATCCCTTAGTTCTTGGTCAATTTCAGCTCTTTCCTTTTTTGTATATTTTTCTAATTCTCCCTCAATCCTTTTCTTCTCTAAGTCTTTAAAGTAATTGATTCTTTTTCTCATTACCTCGAAATTGGTAAAAGTTCCTCCTAACCACCTTTCATTAACATAGGGAAAACCACACTCTATTGCCATATCCTTCACCAAATCTCTCACTTGAATTTTTGTTCCTACTATCAATAAGGTTTTATTTTCAGAAATTAGATGTTTTATAAATTCTAAGGCCTCTTCAAACTTTTCTTTTGTTTTTTCCAAATCAATAATATGAATAGTATTTCTCACCTTATACAAATACGGTTTCATTTTAGGATGGACTTTTGAAGTTTTATGGCCAAAATGTAAACCGGCCTTAGTCATCTCCTCAATATCAAGATTGAAATCCTTTTTTTTAGTTTTTTCTCTCTTTTTTTCAGCTACGGGCATAATAACAAGCTTTACTCGATATATCGCTTTTAGCGTTATAAATCAAATAAATCATTTTGTTAATATATCATTATTTTAGGGTAAAATCAACCCACTTAAGTTCTTTTTCGCAAAATTCTAGTGAGCAGATCTTGATTTTTAATAAATTTTTGCTAATATAAACTCGACACCAATTTACGAATTAACACCAATGTCACTAATTCGTATCATTAGTGTGTCATTAGTGTATTGGTGTCGCATTTATGAAAAAAGACATCCATCCCAAATATTATCCTAAAGCTAAAGTTAGATGCGTTTGCGGAAATACTTTTACGATTGGCTCCACTAAAGAGTTTATTGAAACTGAAATTTGTTCAAAGTGTCATCCTTTTTATACTGGAAAAGATAAAATTGTTGACACAATGGGCCAGGTTCAAAAATTTAGAAAAAGATTAGCCAAAAAAGTAAAAAAGAAATAATGCTGATATGCGGATGATTCGTAAATCTGCATTATATTTTTATGCCATCAGTTATTATCGAAATTCGAGCTGGAGCCGGAGGTAAAGAGGCAGCTTTATTTGCCCGAGATTTATTTAGAATGTATTCAAAATATGCCCGTTCCCGAAATTTTAAACAAAGAATTTTGGATTCTCATCCAACCGAAATCGGCGGATTCAAAGAAATTATTTTCGAATTAAAAAACGGTGATGTCTTTTCGAAAATAAAATATGAGGCCGGGGTCCATCGGGTCCAAAGAATTCCGGTAACCGAAAAAAGCGGGCGAATTCATACCTCAACTGCCAGCATTGCTGTACTACCTAAACCAAAAAAGACTGAAATAAGAATTAAACCCGAAGATTTAAAGATTGAGGTTTATCGAGCCTCAGGTCCTGGCGGCCAGTATGTCAATAGAAGAGAAACAGCAGTGAGAATTACTCACCGACCAACTAAAACTGTTGCCACCTCCCAGGCTGAAAGGAGTCAATTCCAAAACAAAGAAAACGCAATGGCAATCCTGGAGGCCAAACTCTTGAAAAGAAAAGAGATGGAAGAAATGAAAAGAATGGGAGAAAAAAGAAAAGCCCAAATTGGTTGGGCAATGAGAGCAGAAAAAATTAGAACCTATAATTTCCCTCAAAACAGAGTTACCGACCATCGAATCAAAAAATCCTGGCACAATATCGAAGGAATAATGAGTGGGAAATTAGATAAAATAATAGAGGCTCTTCGGAAAGCTAATATCTAATCCTTTTTATCTCAAACCAATTGCTTCCTGGCATTCCAAAGACATTGAACCGGTGTCAATAAAGGTTTGATGGCATCTGGTGAGATAAAGCACGTTCTTTTCGTACCAACGACACCAATAATTATTCTTTGGATAACCACAAAAATAACTCTGAATTGCCTTACCTTCTGTACCATACTTATTTAAACCGTCTTTCAGGTAAAGAGAGGCAGCCAGAGAAGCATCCCGAATGTCCCAAGGATCAGGAGTGGTTCCAATAATATCTTGAACTCTTTTTTTGTACCCATATTTTGGGTTGGCCCAAGTACTAGGAATAAACTGAGCTGGCCCCATTGCTCCCCCCCAGCCAAAACTCATGGGGCAAGAAACCAAAGTCTGATAAGGATCAAGGGCTAATCCCTTAGCTTTATTTAGTCCTTCAATAATAGCTAAAAAGTGAGGTACATCTCGTTTCGGGTTCATAACCCGAGTTATTTTTTTCCCGCTGGCTACCCGAATTCCCTCTCCCGTTTTTGGGTCTTTTAAAAAACATTGCCCTACATTTTTGCCAATCGTCGATTCTTGACTTAGAACTCCCAGTAAAAGAGCCGGACGAATCCCGATGGTAGAAGCGGCATATTTTGCTACTTCTAAAGCTTCTTCATAAGTAACTGCTTTCCGCACCCCGATTAACTCATAAATCCTGGCTCTAATAACAGCTGCTTTCTTCTCGGTTGCTTCTTTTTCTTTAAGGTACTTTTGATATTGAGCCTCGGTTAACCTTAAAAAATATTCCTGCTCTTTTTTAGTAGTTTTGCTTTTTTGCCTTTGAAATGTTTGAATTTTAACTACTCTCTCCAAATCCGTCTTTTCTTCATCTAATGATTGCTTTTGCTCCTCAAGATAAGATTTTAAATTTTTGATATTTTCCAAAAGCTCTCGGTTCTTTAAGTTTAAAGTCTCCAAAGCCATTAAATTGTCAAAAAAACCAGAAAGCGTTCCTTCGGAAAGCAAAATTTCAATCAGAGATTTTTGGTCTTCTTCATAAATCGTTCTTAAAATGACGGCTAACTGTTCTTTTGAATCTCCAATTTTTAATGATGTTTGATTTATTGAATTTTCAGTATCCGTGATTTGGAGACCGATATCCCGAATCATCACATTGCTTTGCTGAATCTGAAGATCTAATTTCTTAATTTTTTTCTTTAAAATATAGATTTGGTTTTGAAGAGTCTTCTTTTCCTTTTGAGTCTTGCTAATATCTTTCTCAATATTTAAAAGTTGTTCTTCCAGCTTCTTTAACTCCTCCTCCAAAGTCTTTCTTTCTTCCAAAGGCGTTATCCCCTCTGACTGAGTGGTGATAGAGGAGGAGTCAGTAGTAGTTGAGGTAGAATTGACTATTGAATCTGTCATTTCTTGAGCCAATCCCTCAAAATTTGACAAAATAAAAATCAAAATCAAAGCGCCTATAAGAACCTTGATTCTCGCTCCGCTCGAATTAAAAAATTTAGGGAAATTCATTGTTAATTTCTATTAGTTTCTATAAGTTTCAATAAATTTCTATTGAGTCTCTTTTTTTTCTTTCTCTTCTTCTTTTTCTTCTTCTACTTTTTCGACTTCTTCTATTTTTTCTTCAATCGGCTTTTCTAATTCTTCTTCGACTTTCTCAGGAGACGAAACCGAAACAACGATTTCATTTGGTTTTCTCAGAATTTTCACCTCTTTTGGGGTTTGTAAATCTCCAATTAAGATATTATCCTCAAGAGTTTTTAGGTTCTCTATATTTACTTTAATTTCTCTTGGAAGATCTTGGGGCTTGGCCTTAACCTCAACTTCTGAAATATTTTTAACTAAAGTTCCTCTCAACTCTTTCACTGCTGGAGCCTCTCCTTCAAAAATTATTGGTATGGCAGCTTCAATTTCTTCCTCAAGCCGAGGCTGATAAAAATCAACATGAATTAGTTTGTCAGCCAAAGGGTCAAATTGGATTTCATGAATTAAGACCAGAAATTTTTCTTTTTTTCCCTCAACATTAAGGGAAATCAAGGAGCTCTCACCCGCCTCTTTGTAGGTTTTTTCAAATTCTTTTAAATCTAACTCTAAATTTAAATTCTTAATTTTAGGACCATATAAAACAGCAGGCAAAACCTCTTTTTTTCTTAAATTTTTTACTTTTTTGCCAACCTCCTTCCGAATCTTGGCAGAAAGGGTAATCATATTATTAAAAATTCCAAATCCCAAGCACCAAATCCCAAACAAATTCGAATGACCGAAATTCCAATGACCAAAACGGTTTTGGTCATTCGGTCATTGGAATTTGGAATTTATTTGTTATTTGGAATTTGTAATTTGAAATTTCGCTATATTTATTTAGGGTCTCGAATTTAGGATTTTTTCTTAATAACGAATCTCTTTTCTAACTCTTCTAATGTCTCCATTACTCCGGTATATTCTAATTCTGTCATTGGCAACATTGCAGCTCCAGAGAATCCTTGTCTTCTTATTTCTTCTGCCTTTTGACTGATTTTCATTCTTACCCAATCCCAATAGGGATGGTCGAAAACATCGGCCGGCTCGGTTAGTTTTCCATTTTTAATAGAAAAAGCTAAACAACTTACTATTGGAGGACCATCAAAGAAAGAAATTGGAGAATTCCTCTTCACTGGCATTAAAGGCCCAGCATGACTACCTCGCATAAAACCTGAAACATAATGTCCAATAGTATAGGAAGAGATGACTTCTCCGGTGGCTGGGAAATCTTTCTGGGTTCTAACTAACATTACCGGGTCATCTTTTCCAACATATTTCCCGGCAATGTTATGCAATCTAGTTGTAGAAGCGGCCGCAACTTGTTCTCCTGAGGCTCGAGACCAAATAGACTCTACCACAAATCTTCCTGTATCTCTTAAAAGAGCAGCAATATCGTAAGTTTCTTCTGGGGTAACTAACTCAATAACTTTATCTGCTTTGGTATAAGCTACATCCATAATCACAAATTTAAAACCTTTTTTGATTTTGGGAGATAAAATTAAACCGGCACAATGCATTGGATCAGTAAAAGCTAAGTAAAGAGGAAGATTATAGGCTCCCGGTTCAGTTTTATCAGCGGCAAAGAAAAGGAAAGGTTCAGCTGGCCTTTCTTCAAGTTCTATCTCAGCTACGGCCGGGCCCATCCCTTTGACATTGCCAGAAAAACTTTCTTTTAATAAATCTTGGCCTGCCCCATAGAGCCCTTGCTCTTTAGCCACTTTTGTTCCTTCAAGAAAAGCATCCCAACAGAGCTTGTGAATTGGCTCTGCTAGGACTCCTTTTTGGTGAGTAGTCAAAATAGCAATATCATCTCCGGTATGACCGACATAGAAATCTGCTATCAATCCCTTTCCTTTTTCTTTAATATAATTTTCAACTGCCAGAAGCAATCTTTGACTCGGTTTTATGTGTCCGCCGATACTGCCGATATCAGCTTTAATTATGCTTAAAGTAATTTTCATAAAACTTGACACTAATACACTAATGAAACACCAATGTCACGAATAGATTATTAGTGTCATTCGTGCAAAATTCGTATATTGGTGTCGGGTTATTTATTTTATTTTAGCAAGGTTTAAAATAGTCTTTATTACTGCGTCGGGGTTTAAAGAAATGCTTTCTATTCCTTCTTTCACTAAAAATTCAGCGAATTCTACCCACTCGCTCGGTGCCTGGCCACAGATTCCCGAATATTTTTTTCTTTTTGTGCAAACCTTGATAACTTTTCTTACCATCTCCTTTACTGTCTCATTTCTTTCGTCTCCTACATAAGCGATTGTAGCATTATCTCTATCTATCCCCAAAGCCAATTGGGTAAGATCATTGCTCCCAATTGACATTCCATCAAAGATTTTCAAAAATTCTTCAGCCAAAATAACATTGGAAGGAATCTCACACATAACAATAACCTTCAGACCGTCTTTTCCTCTTTTTAATTTATTTTTTGCCATTAAAGCCAAAACTTTTTTTCCTTCTTCTACTGTTCGACAAAAAGGAACCATTGCCCAAATATTTTTTAAACCAAAAATCTCTCTTGCTTTCTTCAATGCTTGACATTCCATCTCAAAGGCTGGCCTAAATTTTTTATCATAGTATCTCGAAGCCCCCCTCCAACCCAACATTGGATTTGCTTCTTCTTTTTCAAAAATTTCTCCCCCTGTTAGGTTTCGATATTCATTTGTTTTAAAGTCAGAAAGTCTAACAATCACTGGTTTTGGCCAGAAGGCAGCCGCAATTTGGGAAACTCCTTCAGCTAATTTATCAACAAAATACTTTTTTTTGTCTTTGTAGCCAAAAGTCAATCTATTAATTTCGGCTTTTATCCTTTTTTGCTTTATTTTGCTGTAATGATAAAGAGCCAAAGGATGAATTCTAATTTTTTCAGCTAAAATGAATTCAATTCTGGCTAATCCCACTCCATCATTTGGTAAAAATGAAGTTTTAAAAGCAATATCAGGAGCGCCAATATTAATCATAATTTTTGTCTTTAATTTAGGAATTTTCTTTAAGTCATATCTTTTAATT
>JBHIEB010000014.1:0-11216 GCA_046760405.1 Minisyncoccales bacterium | reverse complement strand
CAAAAAATTCATCGGAGCTGATATTTTGACATCATCGGGAGAAATTGTTCATGACTCAAAAAAATTAACTAAATTGATTATTGATTTATGCAGGCAGTAATTTTAGCAGCTGGTACATCTCACCGTTTTTGGCCATTAAATAAAAGACACAAATCCTTAATTAAAATCATGGGGAAACCTTTGATTTTTTATACTTTAGAAGACTTGAAAAAAGCCGGAATTAAAAAAATAATAATTGTTCAGGGTCCTAACAAAGATATTGAAAAAGAATTAAAAAATTATCGATTAGGAGTCAATATTAAATATACTATTCAAAAAGAACCAAAAGGGATGGGAAATGCAGTTTGGCGAACTAAAGATCTAATTAAGGAGCGATTCTTTGTTCTGGATTCGACCAGAGTGGATGGAGGAGAAATAATAAAGAATTCAAAAATCAAAAGCCAAAAATCAAAAATAGTTTTAGTCGGACAACATACAAATCAACCTCAACTTTATGGGATATTAAGAATTAGAGGAAAGAGAGTTTTGGAGATTATAGAAAAACCAAAAAAAGGTAAAGAGCCTTCCAATGTTAGGGTGGCTGGAGTTTATCTTCTTACGCCTGAATTTTTTAATTATTATCGGAGGGTTAAAAGGGGGCAATATGATTTTGAAAGAGCCCTTTCGAATTATATGAAAAAAAATGAAGTTAGATTAGTTTTCTTGAAAAAGCCTGAAAAAAAAGCTTCTTCTTTAAAATATCCCTGGCATTTATTTTCGGTAACTAAATATCTGATGGATAAGTTCCTCCAACCCAGGGTTTCCAAGAAAGCGATTGTTGCAAAAAATGCGAAAATTAAAGGGAAAGTTTTTATCGGCAAAGGAGTAAAAATTTATGAAAATGCAGCAATTAAAGGTCCTTGTTATATTGGCGACAATTGTATTGTTGGAAATAATGCTTTGGTCAGAGAATATACCAATTTAGAAAATAATGTTTTAGTTGGAGCCAATGCTGAAATCACACGTTCAATCTTTCAAGAAGATGTTCATTGTCATTCAGGTTATTTTGGTGATTCAATCTTTGGAAAAGGGTGTCGAATTGGGGCCGGGAGTATAACCGGCAATGTCAGAATCGATAGAAAGGAAATAAAATCGATTATCGGAAGTAAAAAAATTGGAACTGGTTTAAATTCCCTGGGCTGCATTATGGGCGAGAATACAAAAACCGGAATTCAATGTTCTTTTATGCCCGGAGTTTTAATTGGGTCTAATTGTATTATTGGCCCAAATTCAATTGTTTTTGAAAACATTAAAGACAACACAACATTTTACACCCGCCAAAGTTTTAAAAAATTTAAGCGGATAAGCAAAATTTAAAGGGATAAAAAAGACCGATAAGCTGGCGAGAAAATCGTCAGCCTTTTTATTTAGTCGAGATAGCCTCCCGCCCACACTTTCCGACTACCTAAAACTCTTTTACATAAAAGGTAAACGATCGTTCGGGTTTTATGTAAAGTAAGATTGACGATTTTTTAAAAAAGTGATAAGAAAAATAAGTTTTTAGAGACAGAGAGTTAAGGCTCAACGGGTGAAAAAGGATGCCATCCGGGAAAATTAAGGGAAGTTCAGGTATGGTTCAGGAGGCACTTGCTGTTTGCCCTGAGTGTGGTAAGAACGAATGGAAAGAATTTGTTCAGAAATGTGACTGTTCTACCCAAAGTAAAAATAAATATACTATTAGAAGACTTGTTCGTCAATGTAAACACTGCGGAAGAACCCAGGCTATAATTCCTGCCGGGTTCTCTGAGTTTATAGATAGGCAGTTCGAGGGCCCCTCCAAAAAAGCTCCTTAAAATAACCATAGTAAAGTCCACCAAAACCAAGAGTGGGCTGTTTTTATTTAACTCAACCTTTAAAAATGATATATTTAAAAAATGAAGAAAGAAAATCAAGGACAGCCAAGTCCTGAGCCTGTCGAAGGATATGTAATTGGGGTAGACGGCGGAGGAACAAAGACAATAGCTGCTTTGTCAAATTTGAAAGGTAAAATTCTGGAGACATCAAAAACAGGTTCCTCTAATTTAAGGAATGTTGGGATAAAGATGGCGGTCTCAAATATTTCTGAGGCAATTTTGAAAGTAATAAAAGGAATAAGGAAAGGGAGTGTTCTCTCAATTTTTATTGCCTTGGCAGCAGTTGAAGAGGAATTTAAATCTGAAAAAGGAAAATTAAAAAAAGAAATTTTAAAAAATCCAAAAATTTCAAAAGTTTTAAAAGGAAAAATCGAAATTGTTTCAGACCAAATTGCTGCTTTCAAGTCTGGAACTGATGAGAGAGATGGCCTTGTTTTAATTTCAGGCACTGGTTGTGTTTGTCATGGTTGGAGAAATAAAAAAGAGGCCAAAACTGGAGGATGGGGATGGTTAAATGATGAAGGGTCTGGTTTCTGGGTAGGTCAAAAAGGATATCAGGCAATTTTTAAAGATTTAGATGGTAGGGGGCAAAAAACTAAAATTAAAAAATTATTATTTCAAGAATGGAAACTAAAGAACAAAGAAGATTTAATGAAAAAAATTTACGGGCAAGATTCGATTAGAAATGTCTCTTTAATTTCAAAAATTGTAGACAAAGCTGCAAAGACAGGAGATAGGGTTGCAAAATCAATTATGACAGAAGCGGGAAAGGAGCTGTCTTCTCTGGCAATTTCAGTTATTAAAGAACTTAATTTCCCCCGAAGCAGCCCGCCCCGCTTCGCGAAGCGAGGCCGGGGAATAAATTCGCTACGGGGCAGGCATAATAAAAAATTTCCCTTGGTTTTGGTTGGCAAAACGTTTAAATCAAACATTGCTTTAAATAAAGTGAAAAAAGAGGTCAAAAAAATTGCCCCAAGAGTTAAGTTTATTCTGCCAAAAACTGAGCCAGTGATTGGCTCAGTGAAATTGGCGATTGAAAAAATATCCTAAGCAAAAACCGCCTCAAAGCGGTTTTTTGGTGCCGGAGGAGGGACTCGGGGAGAGATAAACCCTCCCCGCCCGGGGTTTATCCCCGGGCGAACCCTCAAGAAGCTCAATGTGCCGGAGGAGGGACTTGAACCCTCAAGTCCTTACGGACAGTGGATTTTGAATCCACCCTGTTTTCCAATTTCAGCACTCCGGCTTATTATTAATTAAAATTACCAATTTTTAAGCTAATCGTCAATCTAAACTTTAACTTAACTTGACACTTAAAATTAATTTACTATAATATGAAAAAGGAGGAAAAAAATTGACGGTGTGGGGAATAGCTATTTGGTTTGTTACTTTTACCAACAGAGAACAGAGGGTTCTTTTACATCAGGCAACAGAAGAAAAGGCTAAGAAATATGGGGAGGATAATCTATATCAGCCAGTTCAGGAGTGGTTAGCGCCCAGTGACAGCTTTGAAGGCGCAAATCGTCGGGCAATAAGAAGAGTCTGTGGCGAGGAATTTTTCAAAGAACTTGTTGAGCAATATCCTTGCTGTGAACTCTCCTGTATAAGGAAGGAAAAGTTTTCCTTACCGAGCGGTGAACCAGCGGTTCGCTTTCATTATCTTGCTATAATAACAGCTGAACAATTAGCGCTTATTCCAACCTTAAAAGCATCAAGAATTAGATATGTTTCAAAAGAAGATTTGTCAAAACTTAAAAGACTAGGATACCCAAGCGGGAAGGGCGATATAGTCCTTTATCCGGAACATCATGAGATACTTTGCAGTCTTTTGTTGACTTACCCCAAAAAACTTCGCGAGTGCTTGTTAGCTTTTTAAATAGATGGTGAGAGAAATCTCGCCAGTTTTTATTTCTTAGATCACACTTGAGAAATTCTTAAATAAAAAAAGGCCAAAAGGGCCTTTTACTTATTTTTTAGAAAATCCTGGGCTAATTGGATGATTTGTACGCCGCATTGGTAAATATTATTTACCTCTGGTGGGCTTGTTAATTGTAGGACTATTGATTTCATCTTGTGATACTCTGACTCCTTTGACATTTCGTGAAGATAATTAATGATTATCTTCTCAAGTTTTTCCTCATCTTCTTTTCTAGTGGGATAACTAGGAGGCAAAGTAGTCCAGAAAACTGCTTTACTGATGAGTTGGAAGTCTTTGAATTTTGATTCTCCTCTTTGGGGAAAAAGATTCTTAATCCAGTAATTTAGTCTTATATTGTTTGATTCAAATGCTTCATTATTTAGTTTATATTTTGACATCATTTCACTAGAGAAAAAATCAAAAAGATGAAGCTTAAGCTCGATGGATAAACTTAGTAGTGCTGCTGAAATACCAAAGACTGCCCCAAAGTCTTCGAAAAGTAATTCCATGGCAGTCACCTTTATTTCGTGCCAACCGTCTTCATCTTCCCGCATATGGGCTATTTCGTCTAGAATCTGAAACTCAGAAATCTCGCCAGGCGTCTTTATTAGAATTAGTGGCGTGCTTTCTTTTAGGGCTTCCTTACCGATGTAAGCTGCAGCTGAGCCTTGAAACGTTTCAAAAGTTATTTCAATCAAAGATGATTTTTCTTCAGAAGATAATTTCTCAAATTCCTTTATATATCTACGAAATACTCTTTTCAACTGTTGGATATTTTTGATGAATGCAAGATAAATCACCGGGTAGGATAGATTAAACTTTCTTAAAGAATCCCTCAGCCAAATTTTCAGTAGTTTTAATTTATGCTCACCAGGATGATTTCCAATTATTTTAAGTTTTGTCAATGTACAGTCACCTCTCGCAATTATAAATAAAAAATAACTCTTGTCAATCGCAATTCCTTATTTGCCCCGCACTAAATTTTGCAGGATTCCTGTAGGCGATGCCCTCTCCATAGGAAAGGCCTATTCGGCCCCGGACATCGCGAGGATTTCATTGAGGTTGTTTAAATAGTCAGATTTTCAATTATTTATAGTTGGCAAAATTAGTACGGGGCGAACACTTCGTGTTCGAACATTTTATTTGTTTTCTTTTTGTTTGGACTAAGAGGGAGCTACATTTTGGGCATTTTTCGCCAGTTGGTTTGTCCCATAAAGCAAAATCACATTCTGGCCAATTTGAACAACCGTAAAATATTTTTCTTTTTTTTGCTTGCCCGCCGAAGCCTCGGCGAAGGCGGGTTCTCTTTTCAACAATTTCTCCTTTCTTACATTTAGGACATTTTATTCCTAAAGTATTATCTTCCAAGCTTTCAGTATATTTACATTTGGGGAAATTAGAGCAGGCATAAAATCTTCCATATCTCCCAAGCTTTATAACAATTGGGCTACCGCATTTTGGACACTTTTTTTCAGTTTTTTCATAAGTTAATTTTTTATCCGGTACTTCTCTCTCTTTTTGTTTTAGATTTTTTTCAAAGGGTGTATAAAATTCCCCAACCACTGAAACCCATTTTTTCTTATTTTCAGCAATTTTATCTAAATTTTCTTCCATTTTTGCTGTAAAGCTGACATCAACAATATTTTGAAAATGATTTACTAAAAGGTCATTAACTACAGTTCCAATTTCTGTTGGCTGAAAACGCTTTCTCTCGTCTTTTTCAACATAGTTTCTTTCTTGAATTGTAGACATTATTGGTGCATAGGTTGATGGCCTGCCAATTCCATTTTCCTCTAAAATCTTAATCAAAGTTGCTTCAGTATATCGAGGAGGAGGTTGAGTAAAGTGTTGGTTAGGAATTAATTTTATTAATTTTAAAATTTCGTTTATTTCCAAAGGAGGCAACTCTTCTTCTTTAAATTTCAGAGGGTAAACTTTCAAGAATCCATCAAACTTCAAAACTTGCCCAGTAGCTCGAAATGTATAACTACTTGTCCCTTGTCCCTTGTCCCTTGTTGCTACAGTATCTACTTTAGTCGAATCGAAGCGAGCCTGGGCCATCTGACAGGCAATAAATCTTCTCCAAATTAATTCATAAAGTCGAGAAGTCTTCTCGTCCAGTTTAGCTTGTATTTTTAACTTATCTGGAGTTCTATCTGGATAGGTTGGTCTTATTGCCTCATGGGCCTCTTGGACCTTACCTTTGGCTTTATACTTTCTTAGAAATCCGGCCCAATATTCTTTTCCGTAATTCTCGATAATAAATTTTTTAGTCGCAAAAAGAGATAGTTGAGAAAGATTTAGGGAATCTGTTCTGTGATACGTCGTCAGGCCCTTCTCATAAAGCTGCTGGGCAATTCGCATCGTTAATTCAGCTGGAAAACGAAATCTTTTCCATGATTCTTGCTGTAAAGTGCTGGTAGTAAACGGTGGCAGGGGATTCCTCTTTACCTCTTTTTTCTCAACATTTACTACTTTATATTCAGCCTCCTTTAAATCTTTAACGATTTTCTCTGCCTCTTTCTTATTTTTTATTCCTAATTTCGAGATTGTCTTCCCATCTTTTTTTATCAGCAAAGCCTTAAATTCATTATCTTGTTTCTTGTCTCTTGTCTCTTGTTTCTTGAGTAATGCTTCGATCGTCCAATACTCCTGGGGTACAAAATTTTGTATTTCCCTCTCACGTTCAACCACCAACCTTACTGCTACTGATTGGACCCTTCCGGCTGATAATCCCCTGGCTACTTTTTTCCACAAAAAAGGAGATAATTTATAGCCAACAATTCGATCTAAGATTCTTCTTGCCTGTTGGGCATTAACCAAATTCAGATCAATTTTCCGGGGATTTTTAAGAGCTTGTTCAATAGCTGATTTAGTAATTTCATGGAAGACGATTCTCTGGTAAGGCTTTTTGCCATCTAAATTTAGGATTTGAGTGAGGTGCCAGGCAATAGCTTCTCCTTCTCTATCAGGATCCATTGCCAAAATTGCCAATTCTGTTTTCTCAACATTATCTTTCAAAAGTCTTATAATCTTTCTAACTCTTGGAATTATCAAATATTTTGGCTTAAAATTACTTTTAATATCTACCCCAAAATTATCTTTTGGTAAATCTCTAACATGACCAAAAGAGGCCAAAACTTTAAAATCTTTTCCTAAAAATCTTTGGAGACTTTTTGATTTGGTTGGTGACTCAACGACGACTAATCGCATATATGTTTCCTCCTAAGTTTCTTACTTTATTTTTTATTTCCAAAATAGCAAGGGCGCTGGCGACAGCAGCTGGTGATAATTTTGTTTTTTCAATAATTTTATCAATATATAAAGGTCCTTGTTTTAGGGCATCTAAAATTAGATTTTCTTCTTTAGTTTCGCCTTTTATTTCCTGTTTAATCCCGGGGATTAAACGTCTTAGGCGTAGTTCTTTTAAGATGTCATTGGCTGACTCTACCAATTTTGCCCCTTTTTTAATTAAATAATGACAGCCCTTAGAATTCAAAGAGTGAATTGAACCAGGAATGGCAAAAACCTTTCGATTTTGAGAAAAAGCAAGATTAGCAGTGATTAAAGCTCCGGATTTTTGTTTTGCCTCAACCACTAAAACCCCTAAAGATAATCCAGAGATGATTCTATTCCTTTTTGGAAAAGTCATTTTTGAACCATGAGTTCCTGGCAAATATTCAGAAATCAGACAACCTTTATTTTCTAAAATCTTGCGGGATAACTTTAAGTTTGATTTCGGATAAATTGATTCTTCATCAACTCCTGTTCCTAAAACAGCAATTGTTCTCCCGCCTGCATCGCTATGCGAAGCATTACGGGCAAGTTTCCTCCTTTCAACTGCTGCCAGGTGAGAAAAGGTATCAATTCCCGGAGCTAATCCTGAGACAATAGTTAAACCGGCTTCAGTTAAATCTCCAGCAATTTCTAAAGCTACTTGTTTTCCATAAGCTGAACAGAGTCTTGTTCCAACAATAGCAAAACAATTTTCTTCAGGCAAACCCCTCGACTCCGCTCGGGGCAAGATCTCTCCTCTATAATAAAGAACTTCTGGTGGGTCTTTAATCTCTTTTAAAAGTTTTGGATACTCTGCGTCTTTAATAGTTGTTGTTTTGATCTCTTGCATTTTTAAAACCTAACATTTTGTCTTCATCCTTTCAATTGCTTCTGAAAGTATTTGGCAATAAAGGTTAAGGCCAACTGAATTTATATTTCCAGATTGTTCTCTTCCTAAAATATTCCCTGCCCCTCTTATTTCTAAATCTTTTAGAGCAATTTTGTAACCCGAACCAAGAGCTTGGGCTTCCTTAAGGGCGTCTAATCTCATTTTTGCCTTTTCTGAAAGATTTCTCGGATAAAGAAAATAAGCAAAGGCTTGAATATGGGATCTGCCAACCCTCCCTCTTATTTGATAGGCTTGAGCTAAGCCCAAACGAGTGGCATTAGCCACAATTAAAGTATTAACATTGGGAAAGTCCAAACCATTTTCAATGATGGTGGTGGCAACTAAAACATCAACTTTTCTTTTCTGAAAATCACTCATTACTTTGACCAATTCTTTTTCTTTTAATTTTCCATGGGCAATACCAATCCGCCAGTTGGCGGATGATTTAGGGGCCAGCTTTTCTAAAAATTTTTTCGCTGTCCCAATTGTTTCTACGCGATTGTGTAGATAATAAACCTGACCTCCTCGGGAGATTTCATTTTTAATCGCTTTTTTAATTGCTTTTTCCGAAAAGGGCAAAATAAAAGTTTGAATTGGCAAGCGGCCGGCTGGTGGAGTTTGAATTAGAGTGATATCTCTCAGCGAGGAGAGAGCTAAATAGAGGGTTCTGGGAATGGGAGTAGCCGAAAGTGATAAAACATCTAAAGAGGCCCTCATTTTCTTTAATTTTTCTTTTTGCCTTACTCCAAATCTTTGCTCGTCATCAATAATTAATAGCGCCAAATTTTTAAAGAAAACATCGTTTGATAGAATTCGGTGAGTTCCAATCAAGATATCAATTTTTCCATTTTTTAGATTATTAATTATTTCCTTTTGTTCTTTCTTGGTTTGCAATCTGGAGAGTAGGGCAACTTTAATTGGCAGATTTTTAAGTCTTTCTCCAAAACTCTGAAAATGTTGATTAGCTAAGATGGTTGTTGGACAAATCATTGCTGCCTGATAGCCAGACCTCACCGCCTTTACCATTGTTCTGAGGGCGACTTCGGTTTTACCAAATCCAACATCTCCACACAAAAGTCTATCTATTGGTTTATCTTTTTCCAAATCTTTTTTAATCTCTTCAATAGCCTCAATTTGATCTGGAGTTTCTTCATACAGAAAAGAAGAGGTCAATTGAGAATTGATTTCGTCTTCAGGTAAATAAGGGGACCTTCTTGCTATTTCCCTTTTGGCATAGATTTCTAAAAGTTCCTTGGCTAATTTTTTCGCTTCCTCTTTTACTTTTTTCTTTATTCTCTGCCAGAGAGGAGAGCCGAGGCGAGAAATTGTAGGTGTAACAAAACCGATATATCTCGATAACTTTCTTTCCAAGCCAATCGGCACATATAATTTATCAGCTTGAGCATATTCTAAAACATAGTAATCTTGAGTTTTAAGTTTTGAAAATTGAAAATTGAGATTTGTTTGGAAATTGGAAATTGGAAATTGAGATTTCTCGATTCCTAAGAATCGAGCAACTCCATGGTCTAAATGAACTAAATAATCTCCGGGTTTGATGCCTTTTAAATCAGAAAATAATTTTTGCGATTTTAATTTCTTTTTTAAAATTTCTTTTGCGGCTTTTTCATCCTTAATTTCTATTGGGAGCTTTTCAATATTTTCAATTTTGTTTCCAAAAAACTCAAAGCGGATGGCAAAGTTTGAATTTACTGGAAAAACATCAACAATTCCTCCTCTTTGGGAAAATTCTCCTGGTTCTTGAACCTGGAGAACTTTTTCATAACCCATTTCATCTAATTTTCTTAAAAATTGAGAAAAATTATAATCTTGGTCTTTCTCGACAAAGATTATATTTTCCTCAAAGAAAGATTGGGTTTTTCTCGCCCCTAAAATTTTATTAAGATTTTTCTCAAACCAAAAATTTCCCCTTTCCAAAAAATAGGGGGTGATGCTGGCAATAAGAATTTTATCAATTTGGCTTGACAATTTCATCCAGTTTAGTATAATATAATATTTAGTTTTCTGTCAATTTGTGCCTTTCAGTCTGCCAGCGAGTAGACAAATATAGGTGATTCCTCCTTGATCCTATCGTCATAATTCCGCGAGAAAATACTATTGTGTTTTGCTGCGGAGCTCGCAGGCAGACTGGAGGGCAAATAACTCTTTACAGGAGGTGTTCCAAGTGGAAGAAGACAAGATAACAATTTACTCTACGCAGATACACGTCCGCGACGATAAAGAGGCGAGGAGACTAATTAAGGCTCTAAGAGTCCTATCAGAGATTGCTCCAGAGAATTCAAAATTTGGGATTGATCGTTCCCCTAAACATGAAGGAAGAGGGAAGGATAAAAAAACTTATGTGCCCGTCTCATACAATCCAAAGCAGAAGGAAGTGGCGAAACTAATTAAGTCCATCACAGATTTCTTAGGGACTAAGGCAGATTATTTTGTTGTTAAAGTTCCTAAAAAGTTCGTAGGGCTCTTTGAGCCTTTTAGTGAAAAGTAAGCCGAGGAATCTTATTTCTTGGCTTTTTTATTTATTTATTAAACTTATTCATTGCTTTTTCTAATCCTTCTTTTAGAGCTACTTCAATTGCTTCAGTAGATTTTCTAATTATTTTTTTTACAATTTCCTCTTCCTTCTTATTAAATTTTCGAAGAACGAACTTTTCTAAAGTTTTAGGTTTTAGGCTATGGGTTCTAGGTTTAATCCCGATTCTAAATCTAATAAAATTTTTTGTATCTAGTTCGTCAACTATTGACTGCACTCCTTTGTGGCCAGCTGCTCCCCGATTCTTGGAAATCCTAATTTTCTCCAAAGGCAAATTAATATCGTCATGGACAACCCACAGATTCTCAAACCTCCGTCGAATAACTGCCATCGCCTTTATTTTACGGGACTTTTGGAAATATTGAACTATTAAGGATTTTACTGCTTTTCCGGAGTCATTCATAAAAGTTTGAGGTTTGACTAAAATAATTTTTTCTCTGTTTAAAGAATTCTTTGAAATCAAAGATTTAAATTTTTTTGAAAGTCTAAACTTGGGAAAACGATTTTTTTTCAAAAACTCATCTAAAATCCTGAAACCAAGATTGTGTCGAGTTCTCTGAAATTTTCTTCCTGGATTTCCCAGGCCAATAATGATTTTCATATCTTAATTATATCATTTCTTTTTACTAATTTTATACTCATTAAATCGTGCCCTTGACAAGTTTATTGGTGCTCGATATAAAAAGAGGTAGT
>JBHIEB010000013.1:0-11685 GCA_046760405.1 Minisyncoccales bacterium | reverse complement strand
CAGCCGAAATCTTGGTTCGCCTGCCCCGTAGTTAAGCTAAAGGCTTATACTTCGGGGAATCCAAGCCCCGCAGCACTTCGACAAGCTCAGTGCAAGCTACTGAGATTGGAGAAGTGGGCTGAGTTTATCGAAGCCTACTTATCTTATGTATTACGTTTATCTTATTCAATGTGATGACGGTAGTGTTTATACTAGTGTGACTTCGAATCTAAAAAGAAGATTTAGCGAACATAGAACTAAAAGTGGTGGTCGGTATACCAAATTACATAAAGCCATTAAACTTTTATATACAGAAACATGTCAGACAAAACTTGAAGCACTAGAAAGAGAAAAACAAATCAAGGATTAGCGGAGAGAAAAGAAAAAGAATCTGATGGAATTCGGTAAGCCAATTGTTTAATTTACTTTAAATTTTTTCCGAGAAGAGTTCTCGGATTTTGATTTGTAAGGAAATGGACTAAAATAAAGATAGAAGGTTGCTAAAGAAAAAAAGAATAAATATAAATTATAAGTAGGTAAGAATTATTGTTTTTAGAAATATGTTTAATAAAAAGAAAACCTATATTACACTTTCTATTATTCTTATTTTGACCTTTTTTATTGGTAATTTGAGTTACTCAAAATATTTTAATCGAGGAATTGATTATATTAATTCGAAATTCAATTTAAAACTGCCTCATTTTTGGGATATCCCTTTTAAGTTAGGGCTTGATTTGCAAGGAGGAATCCACCTTGTTTATGAAGCCAATTTATCTAATATTGAAAAAAAGGATTATAGCTCTTTGATGGAAGGTTTAAAAGACATAATTGAAAGAAGGGTTAATCTTTTTGGAGTGGAAGAGCCGGTGGTTCAAGTAGAAAAAGCCCCAGATCACTATCGATTGATAGTAGAGCTAGCAGGGATTAAAAGCTCAACTGAAGCAATCAAAATGATCGGTCAGACTCCTTTTTTAGAATTTAGAGAACAACGTTCCAGCGAGGAAACTCAAAAGATTCTTGCCAAACAAAAAGAGATAAAAGGAAAAAGTGAAGAAGAAATTAAAAAAATTGAAAACTGGCAATTAGCTTTTGAAGATCCTTATTTTAAATCTACCATTCTTACTGGTAGATATTTAAAGACGGCTGACTTAAGGTTTAGTCAAACTGCCTACAGACCTATTGTCTCACTTCAATTTAACGATGAGGGGTCTAAAATTTTTGAGGATTTGACTTCTAGAAATGTTGGGAAACCTTTGGCAATTTATATTGATCAGGTTTTAATTTCTGCTCCAGTCGTTCAGGAAACAATTTCTGGAGGAAGAGCTCAAATTACTGGAAAATTCACTGTAGAGGGAGCTAAAAAACTAGCGAGAGATTTAGAATCGGGAGCATTACCGGTTCCTATAAAATTAGTCTCTCAACAGTTGGTAGGACCAATCTTGGGAATGATTTCTTTAGAAAGATCATTAAAAGCAGGAGTGATTGGTTTTTTGGTAGTGGTTTTGTTCTTAATTATTTTTTATAGATTACCAGGTATTTTAGCTTCTCTGGCCCTGATAGTTTATATTGCTATTAACTTAACAATTTTTAAACTCATTCCTGTCACTTTAACGTTAGCGGGAATTGCTGGTTTTATTTTATCTATTGGTATGGCTATTGATGCCAATATTTTAATATTTTCAAGAATGAGGGAAGAGTTGAGAGAGGAAAGAAGTTACGGCGAGTCTCTCGAAGAGGGTTCAAAGCTTGCCTGGCCTTCTATTCGCGATGGAAACTTTACTACCATTCTTGTTGGTTTAATCTTATTTGGCTTTGGAACAAGTTTTGTTAAGGGTCTCGCCTTTACTTTGATTATTGGTAACTTAGTTAGTCTTTTTTCTGCTGTTTTTATCACTAATACTTTTTTGGAATGCTTTAGAGAAACTAAATTTGAAAACTGGAAGTGGCTGTGGAAATAATCAAAACTTATTTTTTAAGAAAATATTATGAATATTAATTTCCTTAAATATCGTAAAATTTACTATATTCTTTCTGGAGTTCTAGCTCTGGTTAGCTTGGGCGCTCTGATTATTTTTGGTTTAAAACTAGGAATCGATTTTAAAGGAGGGACTATTTTAGAATTGGAATTTGCAAAAAGACCAGAAAATCCAGTAATTCAGGAAAAATTGACTGAGTTTGATTTGGGTAAAATTACTGTTCAGCCAGCCGGGAAAAAAGACGTAATTTTAAGATTTAAAAATATTGATGAAAAAACACATCAAGAAGTAATTTCCAGCCTTAATGAAATTTCAACAGTAGAAGAAATCCGCTTCGAGAATATCGGACCAATAATTAGTAAAGAGATGCGCTCCAAAACCCTAATTTTAATATTCTTTTCTGTGTTGGCAATGTTTGTTTATATGGTTATTGCCTTCAGAGAAATTCCCCCTCCTATTTCTGGTTGGCAATTTGGAATAGTTTCGATTGTTACTCTTTTCTTTGATATTTTAATCCCACTTGGACTTCTTGCGTTTTTAGGGAAATTCTATAATGTTCAATTTACTATCCCTATTGTTACCGCTCTCCTTGCTATTTTAGGGTATACTATGAATGACAAAGTAATAGTTTTGGATAGAACTAGAGAAAATCTTTTGAGAACCTCGAAGATAAATTTCGATGAATTGGTCAATCAAAGCCTCAATCAGGTTTTATCACGATCGCTTAGCACAGGTTCTTGCACCCTCCTCGTTTTATTGGCCTTATTTCTCTTTGGGGGAGAAACTTTAAAATATTTTTCTTTAATTTTGTTTGTTGGAATCCTGATTGGTACGTATTCTTCTCTATTTTTAGCTAGTCCAATTTTAGTAACTTGGCTAACTCGAAGATGGAAATGAGTGAACGAATTATTTCAGGTTTGAGTTGGAAGTGAAGGTCTAAGAGTCGTCGCCCGAGAGTTATTGCCTCGGTTTTTATTTTGTAGGTAATGGAGTTATAATAAAGTAATATGAATCTTCTAACTTCTAAGAAAAAATAAACTTTATTATAATAAAAGAGTAATGACAAATAAAAAAAATTCTAATTTTTTCTATGCTATCTTTTTAGCGCTACAGCTTGGATTTTTAATTGCTATTCCGTTGGTAGGATTTTTACTGGTAGGAGTTTTTTTAGATAAAAGATTAAACAGTTTTCCTCTTTTTCTAATTTTATCTATAATTTTTTCTTTTATTTTTCTATTTTTTGAAATTCGTCATTTTCTTTTACCATTTTTAGAAAAACATAAAAATTAACATGATTCAGATCTCTTTTCAACCAGATTATGTACTAAAAATTGGCTCATTTTTGCTTTCAAACACCTTGGTTGGCAGTTGGATTACTATGGCGGTCTTAATAATATTGGTTATTTTAATTCGAGGAAAAATTAAAAAAGTGCCAAGGCCCAAAAGTCTCCAAAATATTTTTGAAGTAGTAATAGAATATTTATTAAAATTTATAGATTCTATAACTCGGTCTAGAAAATTAACTAAAGAAATTTTCCCTTTAATTACGACCTTCTTTATTTTTATAGTAGCAGCTAATTTTCTAGGGCTGATACCCGGATTTTTAGGGGCATTTTTAGTCAATATTGAAGGGAAAAGTATTCCTCTATTTAGAAGCCCAAATTCGGATTTGAATTCTACGTTAGCTTTAGCTATTGTTTCGGTTATCTCTATTCAGTATTTTGGGATTAAAACCATGGGGCCTAAAAGATATTTAAAAAGATTTTTTAATTTTACTAATCCTATTAAGTGGCTATTAGGGATTTTTGAAATTATAAGTGATTTAACTAAAATTTTGTCATTATCTCTGCGGCTTTTCGGGAATATTTTAGCTGGCGAGGTGTTGCTTATGGTAATCGCTTTCTTGATTCCTTATTTTATTCCTTTACCTTTTATGATTTTAGAGCTTTTCATAGGATTTATTCAGGCATTCATTTTCGCTACTCTTTCACTTGTCTTTATTAAATCAGCTGAAATGGAATACTTAAAATAAAGGTCGCACCAATAAAATTAATTAAAAAATAAAAAATTATGGATCCATCAGCTTTCGTTATGGCTATCGGTACTATCTGTCCGGCTATCGCTGTAGGCTTGATTGGTATGGCGGCCTGTAAGGGGATAGCGCGTAATCCTCAAGCCTCTTCTTCAATCCAAACCATGGCTATTGTGTCTATCGCCTTTGCCGAAGCTATTGCCATCTACGCTTTAGTAGTAGCCTTGATATTGAAATTTGTAGTATAGAAGATAAATATTATGCATTTCTTAGGTAAACTTGGTATAGATTTTAAACTTTTGTTTGCCCAAATTATTAATTTTTTGGTGCTTCTGTGGTTACTGAAAATTTTTCTATATAAACCTTTGATTAAAAATTTAGAAGAAAGAGCAAAAAAAGCTAAGGAAATTGAACAAGGAGAAAAAGAAATCCAAAGAAAGAAAAAAGAAATGGAAAAAGAAGAGGAGGAAATGATAAGAAAAACAAAAGAAAAGACCAGTCAAATTTTAGAAACAGCTGCAACAATTTCAAAAGAAGAAAGAGAACGAATCCTTGAAAAGACAGAAAAAGAAGTTAGGGGAATTTTAAAAGAAGCTAAAGAAAGAGCGGAGTTTAGAATTAAAGAAGCAAAAGAGGAAGAAAAAGAGATAATAAAAGTAGAAGCTGTCAACATTTTAAAACAGGTTTTGTCTTCTTCTTTTTCAAGAAAACTGCACCACAAATATACGGAGGATACTTTAGAAGAATTAGAAAGAGTAGATTTTAAAAAAATCAAAGAAAAAGGTTTTAAATCTGTAATAATTACTTCGGCCTTTGCTCTAACCAAAGAAGAAAAGAATAAGGTTAAAAATATTTTATCTTCTCGTTTGGGTACTTCCATATTTGAAGAAAAAATTAACCCTGCCTTAATTGCTGGCATATCTTGCAGTATTGATGGATTTTTTATTGATGGAAGTCTTCAGGGAAAAATAAATGAATTCTCAAAAACCTAAAAAAACTCTTTTAGTTAAAGAGGTTGGAAAGGTGATAGAAATTTCAGGTCAAGTTCTGAAAATCACCGGTCTCCCTTATGTTTCTATGGGAGAACTCTTAGACATTGAAGGAAAAAGAGGAATTGTTTTAAGTTTTAATAAGGATTTTACTTATGCTTTACTTTTAGAAAAGTCAAAAGATTTAAAGCCATCAATTTTGGTTAGAAGAACAAAGGAAGTTCTTAAAGTTCCGGTGGGGGAAGAATTTATAGGAAAAACAATAGATCCCTTGGGGAGAGATATTGATACAAGGGCTGTAATTGAGACTGGGGGGTTAAGAGAAATTGAGAAAAGCCCACCAGAAATAATGGAGAGGGAACAAATTCGGGAACCGCTGGAGACCGGCATAAAAATAATTGATGCTTTATTCCCAATTGGCCGGGGTCAGAGAGAATTAATAGTTGGGGACAGGAAAACTGGGAAGACTACTTTAGTCTTAGATACAATTTTGAATCAGAAAAATGTAATTTGTATTTATACAGCGATTGGTCAAAGAAGAGTTGAGATTGTTCAAATCTTAAAAACTTTAAGAGAACAAGGAGCTTTGAGCTATACAATAGTGGTTGTGGCTTCTTCTTCTGATTCTTCGGTTTTGCAATATTTAGCTCCTTTTTCAGCAATGACAATGGCAGAATATTTTAGAGATCAAGGAAAAGATGTTTTAGTAGTTTTTGATGATTTAACCAAGCATGCTTGGGTTTGGCGAGAACTTTCTTTGTTATTAGAAAGACCTCCGGGAAGGGAGGCCTATCCCGGAGATATTTTTTATCTTCATGCCAGGCTCCTTGAGAGAGCAGCCAAACTTAATAAAGATTACGGCGGTGGCTCAATTTCGGCTTTGCCAATTTGTGAAACTAAAGAAGGTGATATTTCAGAATATATTCCAACTAATCTAATTTCTATCACCGACGGCCAATTATATTTAGAAGCAGACCTTTTCCAAAAAGGAGTAAAGCCAGCTATCAATATTGGTCTTTCCGTGTCTAGAGTAGGCTCTCGGGCTCAAAGAAAATGTATCAAGGAAATTACCCAAGGATTAAAGTTAATTTTATCTCAGCATAAAGAATTAAAAAAATTACTTCAACTCGAAACTAAAATTTCTATTGAGGCTCAAAAAAAACTTCAAAGAGGAGAAATACTCCTTGAGATTTTTAAACAGCAAAAACAAGAGCTCATAGACACAGCGAATCAAAGTATAATATATTTTGCAGTTTTAAATGGTTTTTTAGATACTATGAATTTAAAAAATATTAAAAAATTTGAATCTCATTTTTATGAATTTGTTAATGATCTCTATCCAGAGTTTAAAAAAGAGGTCTTAAAAGACGGATGGACAAGAGAGACAAAAGCCGAATTAGAGAAAATAATTAAGGAATTTAAATTAATGGAATAAAGCTAAAAAGACTTTTTATGGCAAAGAAATTTATATTTTTTAAAAAACAGATTTTGGAAATCGAAAATATAGGAGAAACAGTAAAGGCATTGGAGAAAATCTCAGCCGCCAATGTTCATAATTTGAAAATAACATCGCAAAGGATAACAGATTATGAGAAAGTGCTCAAGAAAATTTTTTGTGATATGGCAGAAAAACATATCTCGCATCCATTGTTTAGAAAAATTCAGACGCCAAAAAGATTAAAGGTTATTTTAACAACAGAAAGAGGGCTCTGTGGGGCTCTCTTAAATCAACTTTTAGATTTTTTCCAGCTTAGTTTAAAAGACTACTACCTACCCACCCGCCCTAAAAAGGATAAAATTTTAGTAATAGGAGAAAGAGGTAAAAAACTTTTACAGGAAAGAAGGATTAAAATAGATTACTTTTTTCATGGGACAAAGGATATTCCTAAAGAAGAAGATACTAGAAAAATAAAGGATTTCATAATTTCTCAATTTCTTGCCAAAAAATTTAACCAGGTCTTAATTTTTTATCTAGAATTTGAAACTTTAGCAATTCAAACCCCTACGTTTTTTAGTTTTTTGCCGTTTGATAAGGAGAAATTTAAAGAAGAGATGGGAGGGGAAATAAGACCAATTTCAGGTTACCCAATTTATGAACCTAACCAAAAACAAATTATGGACTATTTGATAAAAGAATATTTAGGCCTGGTTTTTTACCAAAAAGTTTTGGAAACAAAATTATCAGAACTTTCAGCTAGAACCGTGGCTATGGAGGAAGCTGGACAAAAAGCCCAAAAATTAATTAATCAACTTTCTCGTCAGTATTTCAGGCAGAAAAGAGAGACGATTACTAAAGATATAAATGATCTTTATGCTCATCGGGCTATCAAATAATTATGCCAAAAATTCAGGGAAAAATTATTGAGGTTTTGGGACCAATTGCAACAGTAGAGTTTCCAGAAGGGAAACTACCCCAACTTTATCATATTCTTAAAATCGAGAACTCCGAAACTTTTTTAGAGGTGGAAGAATATAATAGTCCTACAACTTGCCGGTGCTTAGCCTTGGGTTTGACCCAAGGAATTAATCGAGAATCCTTATGTGAAGATACGGGTAATACCATTACCGTACCCCAGGAAACCAAATTGTTTGGTCGAGTTCTAGATGTTTTTGGCAGACCAATTGATAAAAGAGGAAAATTAGAGACTAAAAAAAGAATCTCTATTTTTACTAGCCCTCCTCTTTTTAGTGAACAAAGAACAAAACTTGAAATTCTAGAGACGGGGATAAAAGTAATTGATCTTGTCACTCCATTTCTTAAGGGAGGAAAAATTGGTTTATTTGGCGGAGCAGGAGTAGGAAAAACAGTTCTTCTAACAGAGCTTATTCACAATACTGCTTTTAAAAAGAAGGGTTATTCTATCTTTGTTGGGGCAGGAGAGAGAACCAGAGAAGCCCAAGAGTTATATTCGGAACTTTTAAGACACGATGTTTTAAAGGATACTATTTTAGTGTTGGGAGAAATGGGGGAGAGTCCAGGAGTTAGATTTAGAGCCGCTTTTTCAGCAGTAAGAATTGCCGAATCCTTAAGAGACCAGGGTCAAGATATAATTCTTTTTATAGATAATATTTATCGATTTTTAATGGCTGGAATGGAAAGAACAGCGATGCTAGGGAAAATGCCCTCGGAAGTGGGATATCAAGCAACACTAGCAACTGATATAGGAGAACTTGAAGATAGGATTGCTTCTACCAAAAAAGCCTCCATTACTTCGGTCCAAGCTGTTTATGTCCCGGCAGATGATTTTACCGATCCAGCAATTGTGGCAACATTTCCTCACTTGGATTCCATAGTAGTTTTATCTCGAGAAGAAGCTGCCAAGGGAAACTATCCTGCTTTAAATATCCTCGGCTCCACCTCTTCTGCCCTAGATCCTGATATTGTTGGAGCCAGGCATTACAAAATAGCTTCAGAGGTTAAAAATTATCTTCAGAAATATAAAGATTTGCAACATATAATCTCGATTTTGGGAATAGAAGAATTATCTTTACAAGATAGAATAGTGGCTAAAAGAGCAGAAAGATTAAGAAGATTTTTAACTCAGCCCTTATTTACTACCGAGGAATTTAGCGGAGAAAAGGGGGTATATGTTCCTCTAGAGAAAACTTTGGAAGGGTGTGAGAAGGTTTTAAGAGGAGAATTTGATGATGTAGATCTCGAAAAACTTTATATGAAAGGAGAAATTTAAATTTATTTATGACAATAGAAATTTTGAGTCCGAATAAAGGAGTATATAAGGGAGAAATAAAAACTGTAACTCTTCCCGGTAAAGAAGGACAGATGCAGATTTTAGATAATCATGCTCCACTCTTTACTTTATTAGCTAAAGGAGAAATAATCATTGAAAAAGATAAAAAAATTTCTATTTTTTCTGGAGTAGTAGAAGTTCTAGACAACAAGGTTACCATTTTGGTAAAGGAATTATAAAAAATTAACATAGGAATTCCTAATAGTGAGCAGCAGTGGGAGGGGTAGATTATGGTTTAATCAAAACCGGTATCTCAAAATACTCTTTTGTATTCATAAAATAGGTTCGAACAGCGTTCAGTCCCCGCAGCACTTCGGCAAGATCAGTGCAAGCCAATTTATAAAGATGTTACTACTATGTGGTATATATACATGCTCCTTTGTGACAAGAAAACTTTTTACATAGGCATAACTAATGACTTAGTTGATAGAATCAAAAAACATTACCACAAACAGACATTTTTCACCAAAAAGTTTTCTGAATTAAAACTTGTCCACTGTGAAAACTACAGAACCAAAAAAGAAGCAGCAAGAAGAGAAAAACAAATCAAGAGATGGAATAAAGCAAAGAAGCAAATGTTAGTGGATAGAAAGCTTGGAATAAATTTTTGCACTGGTTTTGCTGAAGATCTGTTGGGCAGGGAGAACTTATTGTGAGTTTACCTTGAGTTTACCGAAAGGAGTCCTACCCTTCCAGATGGTAAAAATCGCCCCTTGGGCGATTTTTTTATACTGCATGTGTTGAAAAATCCTGACGAAGACTGACCCCCGACTATACCTATTCTTAATATCAATTCATTATCAATTTTACTCGCTTTTTGGTTGAGAAGAAAAGGGTCAGACCTGTGTCTGACCCTCTTGATCGAAAAGATATTTATAAAGATTGTTGATAAACAAAAAGCCCATCGCTGGGCAATTTTTTATTGACATTTAACTCCGTTTTGATAAACTTAGATTATATGAACAAGCGTATTGAGATAAATCCTAAAATTATGATGGGTAAACCGGTTATAAAAGGCACTCGAATTCCGGTTTATGTAATCCTAAATCTATTAGCTGAGGGGTATGACTTCAAAAAAATAATGCAAGAATACCCCGATTTAACTCGTAAAGATATCTTAGCTGTTTTAGAATACGCAGCTAAAATTACTAAATTTAGAGAATTAGCAAAAGTATAAAGTGCCTAAGTTTTTGATTGATGAAAATCTTTCCCCCTTATTAAGTGATTATCTCCGAAATTTAAAATATGACTGCCGAGCAGTAAGAGAAGTAGGACTAAAAGGAAAATCTGACCAGGATATTATTAAGTGGATTCAAAAGAATAAAAGAGTTCTGATCACTGCAGATTTGGATTTCGGAGAGTTTTTTTATTTAAAAAATTTTGGTAAAATCGGAGTGATTATTTTGAAAAGTAAATCTCAAAAATTAAAAAGCTTTAAAAAAATCATTGACTATCTCCATAAAGAAAAAGTTTTAAAAGATAAAAAGTTAGAAAATTCTTTAGTTGTAGCTGTCAAAGGAAAATATCGAATGAGAGAATACATTTAATTTTTTCTGAAGCAAAAAAGCCCATCGCTGGGTAATTTTTATTTTTCCTTGAAAATTTCAAAAAATCGGGCTATCTTGAAGGTAGAGAGACCTTCTCTATGAAAGAAAAAATTAAGGAATCAAAAGGTTTTATTCAAATTCTAATTCTAATAGGAATTATTATTGGGGTTATTCTGTTTATCAGTATAGTTTTTGCGTTATTAACAAAGTGGCTTGAATCCCAAAACATAATGTTTATGATTTAGTAATAAATAAGTCTATGAAAACTGGGTAGCCTTAAAATAGGGCTTTTTGGTTTTGGGCAGCTATTTCACAAAACTTCATCCCGTAGGCGGAACACGCTTGAGCTTGGCTCGAGGGACCGAGAGGCCTCAGAAACCACCAATCCGCCTACCGGCGGAGGCGTTTTTTAATAGAGTGAGTAAATGAAAAAAAGGAGAGGGTGAGGAACCAATAATCCTCACGGCCGCCGGGGATATATAATCTGGGTTTAGAGCTTAAAGTCAAGAAATAATAATGATAACAATTAAAGAACTCTTGACGACTATTCTTAATGAGCTACAATTGTATTAGGATTAACTACAGGTTTATGGATATAATTGGCTTGATAAAATCAAAAACAAGGAGAAAAATATTACGATTTTTCTTTTCGCATAAAGAAAAGAAATATTATTTAAGGGAGTTAGAAAGAATTCTCTCTCTTCCTGTTGGAAATATACGGCGAGAACTTATCTCGTTTGAAAGGTTTGGTCTTTTTAATCGAAAGAAAATGGGTAACCTAACTTATTATTCTTTAAACAAAAACTCACCTCTTTTTGAAGTTATTGAAAATATTATTTTAAAACCTATTGACACAAAAAAAAAGAAGAAAGTTAAGAAAGAATTAAAAAAGGACAAAGATACAAATTTAACAGTTATTAGAAGGAATGATTTAAATATATTGCTTTCTAGGGTAGGGGAGTTAGAAAATATTTTAGAAACTTTTTTACAAAGAGAATCAGAGGTTAAAGATTTTCTCAACTTAGGGGTAGTTATTAATAACCAAGGAAAAGTTTTATTGGTTAGGCGGGTTAAACAGGAAGAAGGGACAGATGGGTCGGTTTTGACTTGGGTTTTCCCGGGAGGTAGACAGCGTTTAAATGAGAGTCGAAGCGAAAGTGTCGCTAGAGAGGTATTAACCGAGACTGGTTATAAAATCAAATCGATTAAAGAAATTTCGTTTAGACTTCACCCCCAATTTCCAGTATTTATTACCTATCATCTTTGTAAATTAGTTTCACCAAAACCCGTGGCAAAACCAAAAGAGCCTCATGAAATAGCTGAAATAAGGTGGGTTAAGCCCAAAGAAATTAAAGAACTGTTTACAACTGACTTTGATCCAAAAGTCAAGCGTGAACTTGGCCTACGCTAAAC
>JBHIEB010000012.1:0-11747 GCA_046760405.1 Minisyncoccales bacterium | reverse complement strand
CCCACAAAATAAATCTCAGTGTTTTTCGGTAAAAACTGGGAGCTCTCAGCCAAGGTTATAGCTCCTTTCATGTTCCAGGCGAAAAGTTGACCGATATAGAATATGAGCTTTTTCTTTTTCGGTAACCCAAATTTCTCCCGACATTTGATTTTATCTGAGGAAATCCTAAACTCTTTAAGGTCAATAGCATTAGGGAAAGATATAACTCTTTTTGGTGAAACTTGGTATTTTTTAATAAGCTCTGAACGCATAAATTTGTTGGTTGTAATAATCCCACTTAATCTTGGAAGAAACAACCGGTAAAAAGAAGGGTAAGGTAAAAGACGATGAACATCGTAATAAACATTTTTAGTAAAAAAGCTTAAAAAAAATAGGGGCAGATAATCATTAGAAAAAAAGATTGTTTGCCTCTTAAAAACTTCTCCTTTCAATATCAAATAAAGAGTGCTCAAAATAGAGAATGAAATATACTGAATCCAAAATCCATATTTACTCAAGAGAGGAATTAAATCTAAGGAAAAAACTTTTTTAATTTTAAAGCTCTTGGGAACTCGATAATAATCAAAGGGTTCTTCTCTAATTCTGTTAATTCTATAAGGACAGACGAGATCAACCTTTATTCCTTGAGAGGCAAATCTTTCACAGAGCTTCACAATAACCAATCCCAAAGCTCTTTCAGTTGGCATGCGACAATTGGTGACATGGACTATTTTCTTAATCTTCATTGTCTCTTAGTAAATAATATTAATAATATCGCCCTTCATTAAAGAGGGGCGATTTTATCTCTGATTTAATTATTTGTTACTGATATATTTTACATTCTTAATTAAAACCCTCATAAAAAAGCTAGCCCTTTAACTCTTCAGAAATCTGAAGTGACTATTCTTGGGTCGCCCCCTAAATAAAAGTTTCCTCCGCTGCCGACAAACCAATCCCAGGTTTTTCTTAAGCCCTCTTCTAAGCTAGTTTTGGCCCTCCAGCCCAAAAGCTTTTCTGCTTTTGAAGGGTCCCCCTTGCTGGCATTTAATTCACCCACTCTTTTACTAGTCTGCATTATTTTTACCACCTTAGACCTAAAATCAATGTGTTTGGGCATAGTCTTTTTTATCAGGTCTACTAATTCCCAAACTGAGTAATTTTTCCCAGTACAGAGATTAATAGTTTCTCCTGGCGAAAGATTTCTTGATTTCCAAATACCAGAACAGGTGTTCTCTATGAAGACCCAGTCCCGCCTCTGCTTACCACCTCCATAAATAGTAATAGGTTTGCCCTCGACAATTTGATGCATAAACTTGGGAATTACTTTTCTTATATCCTGACCAGGCCCATATTGGTTAAATGGCCGCACTATTCGGACATCAGTCCCGTAGGTCTGCCACCAAGCATAACACATCCTTTCTTGAGCTATTTTGGTATAAGCATAAGGCGAGTGGGCATTAAGGGGATGGGGAGGATGATTAAGAGGATGCCCATCTTCTGATTGAAGCTCAAATCCTTTAGCCAGATTGCCATAAACCTCAGAACTGGCAATTTGAATCATCTTAACTTTGTACTTGGTGGCCGCCTGCAACACATTAAAGGTTCCCCAAATGTTAGTTTTAAAAAAGGGTTTTGGGTCTTTTATTGAACTATCAACATGGGTCAGAGCTCCGAAATGAACAATTAAATCCATGTCTTTTACCGCTTTTTCTACTGCTTCGGCGTCCCTTAAATCCTGTCCGTGAAGCAAATCAAAACCATAACAATCAATATCTTTTCCTGCTTTTTTATTTAAAAATTGAAAAAAGTTGGTGGCCACAAAACCGGACATGCCGGTAATAAGTACTTTCATATATTTTGATATTATGAAAATATTGATAAAATGTCAATCATTTTTCGACTAAAAATGAGCTAAGACAAAAAAAGATTCATCCTTTTGCTAAAACAAAAAAATGGTGATATTGATTTTCAAAAGGGATGAAGTCTTTTTTGATTATAAAATATTTTTTAATGATATGCCTTATTTTTGTTAGAGGATAACCTCTTTTCCCTATCTCCCAGTAGTGCTTGCCATTAAAATGATGTTTTATGGGAAAAGGCATTCTAATAGCAAACTTTTTTTCTTTTATTAAGGGAATTTTAAAGCTTAGTTTGATAGAATGACCAAAATGAGGCAGACTTAAAAGGACATATTTTTTGCTAACTCTTTTCAGTTCCCTAAGTCCTCTCTCAAATTTTTCAAAAGGTAAGTGTTCCAAAACTTCGGCACAAAGAATAACATCAAAAGTATTGTCTGGAAAAGGTATTTCTAAGGCATTTCCAATGACATCAGGATTTAACTTTTCGTCTATATCAAGAGTTACCACTTCAATACCCTGATTTTTTAAACAATCAGAAACAGTTTTATTACCAACACCAATTTCTAAAATATTTTTAGACTCCAAGTTTAAAACCTCGTTGATTTGATGCCAATAGCTTATCCAACGAGATTTAGAATCGTATTTTTTAAAACTGTATTTTTGCCTCTCAGATTTCATTTTTGGGCTTCAAAATAATAAGCTAAGGGATATTTGTGTTTGCCCAGGTTTTTGTTTATTTTGAGCAGTAAATTATCAGCTAAAAAAGTAATAAAGAAAGGAAAAAGTCTAATGATTTTGGAGAAGACAAAACCAACAAAGGAATACCCCACACAAAATGGACCAAACCCCATTGGCTCAATTTTTATCTTTTTAAAACCAGTCTTTTGAAACAATCTTTGTAAGGTAGAACCACTATATCTAAAATAATCATTGGGGTCAGGATGAATATTGACTAAAAAAGGAACCGACCCAATAAGTTTTCCTTCCTTTTTTAATACCCGGTAGGATTCTTTAATTAGGCCTGCATAATTGAAAATATGTTCCAATAAGTTAAAACAAAGAATATAATCAAAATCATTATCTTTAAATGGAAGGGGCCCTTCTAAATCTATTTTAAAAGTGGGTTTTTTGATATCGGCAATATCGACCGAGATAATCTTACTATTTTTTCCTCTTTGTAAAAACCTGAAATAACTAGACTGGCTTTCCCCGGCTCCCAAGTCCAACACTTTTCCCTCGACCTTAATATCCCTTAACCTATTATTGACAAGCGTCCTTGGCAGGCTTGCCCCTCTGGGAATTTCTCTAAATAAATCTTTGATTAAATCTTTCATAAAAAGCGCGAAATTACTTTATCTATCAAGTCATCTAAACTGTGATTCCTTATTACTATTTCTCTTAAACTTTCATCTCGCTTAGCTCTTCTTAAGTTAATAATTTTTTCGGCTAAATCTTGGGGGTCTTTCTTCTTAAATAGATACTTATTATCCAAAATATTTACAAAGGAGTCATTACAGGTTAGCACTAAATTGCCTGAAGCCATTGCCTCCAAAACTACTTTGTCAATGCTGCCGGTCAAGCTTAAATTTAAAACTAAATCAGAATTTTGATAATATTGGGGCATATCCTTGTAAAGAATGCCTCCTAAAAATTCTATATAATTTCCCAATTTCTTTTCTTGAACTAAATCTTTTAATTGCCCAGAATATTCTTTTTCATAATCTTCAATAGGGCTGCCAGCAAACTGTAACTTGATGTCTTTAATGTCCATTTTATTGACCAAAATATCCATCGCTTTAACCAGGGTTTTTTGGTCTTTGATTGGTGAAATTCTTCCGGGAGATAAAATTTTGAATTTTTTATTCGCCTCATTCGCCTTATTTTTGGGTTTAAAAAGCTCAATATCTATCCCATGTCCTATAACCTCAATTTTGGCCCTATTTTCTAATCGACAACTTTCAGGAGAAGCAGTTAAAATTTTATCAACGCATTTTTCCGCTATTTTCAAAGTAGGGTTAACTGAGCTGTGAGCATACCACAAAATAATTTTTTTTCTAAATAGTTTGATCAAAGGAGTGCTAACCATCGCATAAATGGGACACATATGAACAAAAACCCCTTTGATTTCTTTGAGGTGTTTGAGAAGAATTCTTTGGAGTATCAAAAACTGCCTCGCTTTGGAAAAGCCTTTTTCTTTTCCTAAAGAATAAACTTTGACCTTGTGGGGTAAAAGGTGTTCACCTTCTGACAAACAGACTACATAAGCTTTATCTAATTTCTGAGCAAATTTTTCCAACCAGCGATGGAAAAAGCCCAGGTTAGAATCTCTAATATCGGCTTTTTGAGTAATTATTAGCAGTCTCATATCTTTTATAACTTACTTTCTTCCAATTCCTTGATAATAAAAACCCAATTCTTTCAAAGCTTTTGGTTTAAACTGATTTCTTCCGTCCAGAAAATAAGGGTTCTTCATTAAAGACTTCACTTTACCCATATCCAAATTCAGAAACTCTGGCCATTCAGTAACCAAGGCTAAAACATCGCTATTTTTGACTGCTTTCAAAGGTGTTTTACAAAGCTTGATATTTTTTTTCGGTAATATTTTTTGGGCATTTCTTATGGCTACCGGGTCATAGGCTTTAATCTTATAATTTGCTCTTTGAAGTTGCTTTATTATTCTGATTGCCGGTGATTTTCTGACATCGTCAGTATTAGGTTTAAAAGATAGCCCCCAGACACAAACAGTATTGCCCTTGTTTTTCTTTAGAATTTTTTTAATTTTTCTAATAAATTTTTTTTGTTGATTTTCATTTACTAATGAGACTGTCTTTAAAAGTCTAAAATTATATTTTTGGCCATCGGCTATTTTAATCAAACCATCAATATCTTTAGGAAAGCAAGATCCTCCATATCCAATGCCAGCGTCCAAGAATTTTTTACCAATTCTTTTATCACTGCCAATTCCTTCAGCTACCTTCTTAACATCCCCTCCTACTTTCTCACAGATATTGGCAATTTCATTAATAAAAGATATCTTGGTGGCCAAAAAAGCATTAGAAGCATATTTAATCAACTCCGCACTTTTAATATCGGTTATTATTTTGGGGGCTTTTATTGGAGAATAAATATCAAGCATTATTGCTTTGGCTTTTTTGTTTTCCACTCCAATAACAATTCTATCTGGCTTTAAAAAATCATCTACGGCTGAACCTTCTCTTAAAAACTCGGGGTTAGAAACAATAGAAAAATCACTTTTATAATATTTTTTGATTTCTCTCCTTATCCAATCTCCTGTTCTCACTGGAACCGTGCTTTTAATAACAATAACTTTGTAGTTATTTAGTGATTTAGCAATTTCCCTGACTGCAATCTTGAAATGTTCCATATTAATGCGACCGTCTTTTTGGGAAGGAGTACCTACCGCAATAAAGACTACCTCACCTTCTTTAACTGCTCCGGTCAAATTAGCGGTGAATTCTAAATTAGGCCTATATTTTCTCAAGATTTTATCTAAACCTGGTTCAAAAATGGGAACCACTCCCTTTTTTAGTTTTTCAATCTTTTTTTTATCTTTATCAACACAAATAACCCTGTGCCCCAAATAAGCAAAACAGGCTCCCACCGTCAGACCCACATAACCTGTTCCAATGATGACAATTTTTCTTGGCATATTTAACTTGCTTAACAATCTTATAATTTATTAACTTTTTACAAACGATGTTCTCTTTATTAATCTGAGGATATTTATCTTCTTATTTACTTTTTACGCCGAAAAATATATTTTAAGAAAAACATTGGTTTTCTGAAAGGCAAGGTAAAGTATTTAATTAAATGTAACCTAAAAATATCCAACTGATTCCCGGAAACAATATTATCCTTTTTGTATTCACCAAAGACATTTTTCCATTTCTCTGCTTTCCTGCTAGCAATGAAAAAGTAGTAAACCGGTGGTATCTTCCGGGAGCTGCCATACAAAACAGTAAAACCATTCTTCTGAAATAATCTTTCAATAGCCAAGTGAGTAGGTCTCCAGTAGTCACCAAAACTGTTAGGGGCTTCATGTACTTCTTCAATAAAAGGAAAAACCACCACCACTATATCGCGGGAAAGCAAGCAGATGTTTTTAAAAGCGGTAAAAATATCAAATACATGTTCCAGGGTCGTATGATTAAAAACCACATCAAATTTTCTTTCCAGTTCTTTAGGTAAGGGTTGCTCTAAATCTAAATAAATTTCATTTGGTAAATTAGAAATACCTCTTTCCCCTTTGTAGTTGGTAATGGTATAGGATTTTTTGCGCTTGAAATAATTGGTGTATTTTTCTCCTTCTTTATCTCGGTCGTCCCAGCCAGAGACATTAACTACATCTCCTGAAAAGAAGTGAGCAAATTTTTTAAGCTCCTGATTCGACCAAACCCGCGCCCCTTTATCTTGAAAAACATATTTTATTGATTCTATTAATCTTTTCATAGCTTTACTTTTTTTCTATTAGAGCGATAGTCCCGGCCAAAGGAGTAGTTATCTTATTTAGGTCAATAGTCATCTTTTTGCCTATCTGGATTGTATTACCTTTCGTTAATTCAGTCAATTCTAATAGCTTTTACTATAAAACCGGTTTTGAGAAAACTTGGTGTTAAGTTTTCGGTGTTTTTTGAAAGCCAGTAAGATAACTTTGGGAAGAGCCTATCAAAAGGAGTCCAAATAAGCCGACTATTATAAAAAACCACTTTTTGGACTGAAAAACCACTTTCTTTCAATAATTTTACTACTTGTTTTACTGAAAATTCTTTAGAATCAATTACTGGGGGGCGTTTCCAAAAGTATCGAATAACTTTAGCCACTGGAGAAATCACTAAGCGATCCCACATTCGAGGCAAGCTCCATAAAAAAGGAAAGGTGGCAATAAAAATTCCCTCTTTAGATAGTATTCGATTAACTTCCCGGAAACCAACTTTGGCACTATCTAAATACTCAAAGAGGCCAGCGGCAACAACTGCCTTAAATAAACCATCGCTAAAAGGCAAGGACTCTACTCTCCCTACCCTAAAGTGAGTGCGGGGATTTTTATTGAAACGATCTTGAGCTGTTTTAATCATTTCTGCTTCCGGATCAATCCCCCAGACTTCAAATCTACAATCTAAAAATGCCTGGGTATACACTCCTGGGCCACATCCCACATCAAGAATTTTTGCTCCTTGAGGTAAATCACTGAGAAGTTCAATGACTCTTTTGCGCCGAAGGCGAAAGGAGTAGCCCCTTGGAGTTAAGGCATCATAACCGTCCTTATAATCTATTGCCTGTTTATCAAAATAAGAAATGATCTCGGTTTCACTTATCTTGTCAAGGTGAGAACGAAGAGTAAAAAAGTCACGGATGGCTCTGAGAAAAGTTCTTACCTCAGAAATGGTAACCAAGAATAATTCTTGATTCTCAGTTTCATCCATCGCTAAACGAGGGAGGGCAAAAAAATCAGTATTGCTTCCCCAGAGTTTCATTTCAGTGGTAAAAGCCAGATCAAAGTTATTTTCCTTTAAAATCGAATTTGTCTTTTTAGAAAAATCTCCTGGTTGGCCATTAGGATAAGCAAAGAACGAATACTTTATATTAAGCTGTTTTTCAATGAGATTCTTTGAGTCAATAATATTTTGGCGGAACTCTTCTGGCAGCAAACGGGTGGCAATAGCATGATTTGTTGTATGGGAGCCAATCAAAACCAGTCCCGAATTTACCATTTCCAAAATTTCATTCCAGCTAAGCGGTCTATAATCAGGCTCTTCTGAAAGATAATTACCTAAATCCATACCGCATTTTTTAACTACTTCCTCAACTAATCTTTGACGTTTGATATCGGGAATCGATTTAGCATAATCTCTTATGACCGTATCAGCCTGGATTTTTTCTTCACGAGTGCCCAACGGAAAGAAAAAATCATTTTTATTTAGGGTAATTTGGAGTTTAGCATTTTTAGTTTTTCCGATAGCAAACTCTAACCTATCAACCCAAAGCGGAATCTGTTGGTCAATAAAGTCGGTTGGTAAAAAAACGGTAAAAGGAACATTGTATTTTTGAAGAATTGACCAGGCCACTCGAAAGATATTTTGATAACCATCATCAAAAGTAATAGCTAACATTCCTCGGGCTTGCCTTGGTGAACGAATCCATGTTTTAACTAAATCTTTCAGTGAAACAATTCTAAAATGTGATTGTAAAAACTTAATTTGTTGTAGAAATACCTCTCGAGAAATATGCTTTGTTCGATAATTCTCAATGTCAGGAAAAGCATGGCGATCGGTTACACCATGATAGAGCAGGATTCGCGGAGCCTGAAACAAGCTCAAGGCAAGTCGGGGTATCTGAAGAATATTTACAATCTTTAAAATAAGAGGGCTCATAGTTTGGCAGTAAACCCCGCATAATCCCCGCCCTAAAGGATGGAGCTTTTATTTTATTTATTTACAACTTACCATTCATCCCCGGTCTGAAGACCAGAGCTTTCTGGATTTTACGGGGTAAAACTAAGCATTAATTAAAGAAATATAATTTTCAATATATTTTTCATTGGAAAAATTTTCTCGAATAAAGCTTTTTCCCGTTTTTCCCATTTTTATTGCCAAATTAGGATTTTTCAATAAAATTCTTAAATTTTTAGCTAATTCATCAGAATCTCCTACCTTAAACAAAAATCCATTTTCTCCTTCTTTAATTAAAGCAGGAATTCCTCCGACATTACTGGCTACCATTGGCTTTTCCAAAGCCATAGCTTCCATCAAAACCCTGGGCAAACCTTCGGAGAAAGAAGATAAAACAAAACAATAACATCTCTTCATGATATTTTTAGTTTCTTCTAAAGATAACTTTCCCTTAAATTCTACCTTATCTTTAAGTTTAAAGTCTGAGGTCAAAAGTTGAAGGTTTTTCTCCTCAGAACCTTCACCAATAATTATTAGTTTAAAATTGGGAAATTCTTTTTCAATCTTATGAAAAGCTTCAATTAAAATATTCATTCCCTTTACCTGTTCTAATTGCCCAACCGATAAAATAAAATTCTCGTATTTTACGTTTTTTTCTTCCAAAAACAAACTTAAATCAGTAAAAGTTGGAAATAAGAAATATTTTTTTCCGGGAGCAATCTTTTTAGCTGCTTCAATTAGATAATCAGCTACCCCCCTGATTTTATCAGCATTTTTAAAGCTTATCTTAGCTAAGATTGGAACAGCTTTCTTCTGGAAGGGCTCGAACCTTCTTTTCTTGGAAAGAAAAGGTCCTTCTTTCCAATCACCATGCATTTCAACAATTAGCTCTTTTCTTAAAAGGACTTTTAAGATTGTTCCCACCCAACCGGCCATTAAGGGAGATTGAGCTATAATTACCTCAATTTTCTTACTTAAACATAAATAAAAAGCAACCAGAAAAGCCAGGGGCCAGAAAAAAAATATTTCAGGTAAAAGATAAAACTCAGCTCCCCAGATATTTGTATAAAATGGCTTTCCCCGGCCCAGAATATAGGGTTTTACATGCTGGCTTAATCCTTCATATTTTTTTCTTAGATGGAAAAACGATTCGGCCTCCCTTTTGAAGTTTAATTTCAGCATGCCAATAAATAAGACTTTTCTCATAGGATAAAATGCGAATTAATGTAAATTGATTATGCGAATGCTACGAATTCTTTAAACAAAGAGAGATGTTTTTTTATTACGTTATTCCAAGAATAATTAGTGGAAATTTTTTTTATTCTCTCAATATAGTCCTGATAATTTTTCTCGTCTAAAAGATAAATTATTTTTTCTTTAATGTTTTTTTTATCTTGGGGATTAATAAAAATTAGATAATCTTTAAAATCTTCAAAAATTCCAGTTTCTTTTGTTAATAAAATCGGTTTTGCCAATTTTATACATTCTAAAGCAAAATTGGGTGAAATTTCAGTTAAAGAAAGTAAAATGCCAAGACAACTTTTTTGAATTTCTTTTAATAGTTCAGAATGAGATAAAGGTTTTTCAATAATTACTTTATCTTCTAGTCCTAAATTCTTAATGCTTAATTCTAAATTCTCCCTCTCTGGACCTTCGCCTATAATTTTTAAGGTTAGAGGTAGATTAGTCTTTTTTATTATTTTTGAAAAAACCTCAATCAAAATATCCAAATTTTTCAATTTTATCAAGCGACCGGCATACAATATTTGATAGTTAGCAGTTGGTGGTTGATAGCTGGCTAAGGTAACTTCTGGAAAAGGGTTAGGAATAATTACAGTTTTTTCTTCTCGAATCCCAAAATATTTTTGGTAAATCTCTTTTTGGAAAACACTAGTAAAAACTATCTTGTCTGTCGAATTTATAATTGTCTTCATTATGTACAACCAAAATTTTTCTTTAATGTTTTTGGGTTGCTCATAATATTCTCTGAGAGGTTTTTTACTATGGCCTGATTCTACCGCTCGTTCCCATAAAAAATCACCACCTAATCTGATAATAAATTTTTTTCTGAAAAGTTTACTACATATGAAAGTTGGTAATCCACAGCCAATAAGGTTAAAAGCATAAATTATTTGACTGTTTTTTGTTTTTTTAAAAAGATTCAAAAAATAAAAGAAAAACCTAAAAGGCTGGGGATATTTTTTAAGATTATTATAAGAAACAACTTTGGTTTCTATCCCTTTTTCTTTAAGTCTTTCTCCTAAATTCTTTACGTACTGGGCAGGACCTCCAATTTCTGGCGGATAAATTGGGGTGGCTAATAATAACCTCATAGGGCTATTTTTTTTCTACGAGAGCAATAATCCATGGCAAAGACATCGTTATTTTATTAATTTTAAAGTAATTCTGAAGGAAGTTAGCAAATTGACGCTTGGACCAATGCTGGATATGGCCAGGGGTATTGCCAAAATCTTTCAGATATGCAAGCCGACACATATTCAAAATTCTCCAAAGAGGCTCATTTGGTATGCTAAGTAAACAAAATCGAGAAGTGACCCGATAAAGTTCTTTTAAGGCCGCCTCCGGCTCCTCAAGATGTTCTAAAACTTCAAGAGCAATAATTAAGTCAAATGAATTATCCTCTCTTTTTAAATCATAGATGGATTCCTGACTTATCCTCACTTCAGAGTTTCTCTTCCGGGCTTCTTTGACTAAATTTTCTTTTAGATCAGAAGCCTCAAAATCTTTATCTCTTAAAAATTTTTTTAAATATTGAGTAGAAAAACCAGGCCCACAACCTGTCTCTAAAACCCTCTTAAACTCAATCTCAGAAAGCATTTCTTCTATACATTTAAAAAATCTTTTTACCAGTAGTTTAATAAAAGGATTGGAAGTTGTGTATTTCCTATCAAAATTTTCTTCAACCGCCATAGTAAAATTTTCTCTTTTGGTAATAGAGATTACGCTCTTGGGTAAGACGAACGCGATTTAACATATCGGCTATTAACCCTATAACAATCAAGACAAAACCGAATATATTAAATAATAACCCTAAAATTCCCACAAATTTATAGGGAGTAAATTGGCCGGTTTCAAGGAAAATAAAAGCCATTATAAAGTCTAATAAAAGCCCAAAGACAAAAAAAGTAACTCCCACTCCGCCAAATACTTTTAATGGCTTATAATCTGACACTGTCCGAAAAATAATTTTCATTGCTTGAGAAATGTATTTTAGTAAATTTCCGCTCACCCGGGAAACTCTTTCGGGAAAATACTTTACGGTAATTGGCACCTCAATTATTTTTACCCCCTTAAAGCTTAAATTCAATATTGCCTCTTGGGTATAAGTAAAATTTCCAAAAAGATTAAGGTGTAATAAAGCTTCTTTTGAATAGGCCCTAAAGCCGCAAGAAACGTCAAAAAAAGTTTTTCCACAAATCCAGCTGACAAATTTTGCCATCAAGTTGTTTCCAATTAGCCGTGTTTGGGGAATATGAAC
>JBHIEB010000011.1:0-11876 GCA_046760405.1 Minisyncoccales bacterium | reverse complement strand
TGGAAAGCCAATAATTATGCAGATAGAAAAGCACAACCTAAATATTTATCCCGCCCTTTCGATTCTTATGGTCCTTGATGTCTGGGAGCACGCTTACTATCTTGATTACAAGAATGAAAGAGCTAAATTCGTTGATGCCTTTTGGAATATTGTCAACTGGCAGGCAGCAAACAAAAGACTAGAAGAATTAATGTAAAAAGAGTTCGGCTCAAAGAGACAATGAAACTTTTCCTTTGGACAAAGGTCGATAGTCAAAATAGTAATTTCTAAATTATTAACTTAAAATATGAATTTTAAAAATCTTTCTTCCTCTCTACTAATCTCTTTAGCCATTATTGTTGCTGGTTTGATTGTCGCTGGAGCCATTATTTATTCTGGTAAATCGTCTCCTGGCTCAAAAGAAGTCGCGGAAGTAGTCCAACCTTCTGAAGGAGGACAAGAACCTCCTTTACTTCCTCCAGCAGGGACTGGCTCGCTAACCGTAACCGAAAATGACCACATCAGGGGCGATTTAAAGGCACCGGTCACTATTGTTGAGTTTTCTGATTTTCAGTGCCCTTTTTGCAGTCGGTTTCATCCCACTGTTCAGCAGGTTTTAGATGATTACGCTGGTCAAGTTCGCTGGGTTTACAAACACTTTCCTTTAGACCAAATTCATCCCCAGGCTAGGCCAGCAGCTGAAGCCTCAGAATGTGCGGCTGAACAGGATAAATTCTGGGAATTTTCTGATGGATTATTTGAGAACCAATCAAGGCTGGGGGAAAGTTTTTATCCAGAATTAGCCGGGCAACTCGGGCTTAATACGAGTCAATTCGAAAACTGTGTTTCTTCAAGGAAATACAAAGATGAAGTAGAGTCAGACTATCAAGAAGGAATAGGGGCAGGAGTAAGAGGAACACCGGCAAGCTTTGTTAATGGTAAATTAGTTTCAGGAGCTGTTCCTCTTGAGCAATTAAAGGCAGCAGTGGAAGAGGCTTTGGCTAATCTTCAATAGCAATTTCAGATAAATTTTGCTCTATTGATAGCTCCGAGTGATTTGATAGAAAAGGAAGGTTGATAGGTTTTTTAGCCGGCCTATTAGCTTTTCTGTATTGCGTTACCCCTTTAGTTTTGACGTTAAATTTTGTTTAATCCCGTGGATTAAACACCGTGCAAAAATAGAAGATGTCATTTTGTCAATTAATAATATCTAATATAAAATATTAATATGCAAAAATGATTAATTTAACTGATGAAAATTTTGAGAGAGAAACTTCAAATGCTCAAAAACCAGTTTTGGTTGATTTTTGGATGCTTGGTTGTGCTCCCTGTCTGATACTTAGTCCAATTTTAGAAAAATTAGCTAAAGAGTATGAGGACAAGATTGTTTTTGCTAAGGCCAATTTTGATGCGGTTCAAAGGACCTGCCAGCAATATGGAATTAATAGCGCCCCAACTGTAATTATTTTCAAAGAAGGAAAGCCCATTAGCGGATTTATTGGAATAAGGCCTGAGCTAGTAATCCGAGAATGGTTGGAAAATTTTTTAAAAGATAATAGTAATGAAGGTGGCAGGGTCGAGGAAGTTATTAAAGAATACGAGGAATATGCTCAAAAAAATGGATTTTCTTTAAACCCAAACAAAAAGGTGGTGGAGGGATTGGTTAAGAGTTTATTGGAAAGAGAAAAAAGATTTGGGGCTAGATACTGCCCTTGTCGAAAGATTACGGGGAACAAAGAGGAGGACAGAAAGCTCATTTGCCCCTGTCAATTCCATCGAGAGGAAATCGAAAGAGATGGCTATTGCCTTTGCAGATTATTTGTAAAGTAGAGGGTTGACACAATAGTTTGGGTTTTGCTATACTAAAACCGACAATAATGGTCGGTTTTTATGATGCGAATTTCTACAAAATCACAATATGGTTTAAGAGCGATGGTATATTTAGCAAGCGTTTCTGGTAAAGAAGACAAGGTTTATCCTTTAAAGAAAATTGCCCGAGCAGAGGACATTTCTTTTGATTATTTGGAGAAAATAATCTCAAAATTAGAAAAAGCAGGTTTGGTTAAAGCCAAAAGAGGTGTTCGGGGAGGATATTATCTAGGTCGTCCGCCTCGTAAAATTAGTGTGGGAGAAATAATAAAAAACTTAGAGAAAACAATGGCTCCTGTCAGATGCGTAGCTAAAGAAAAAAAAGAAAGATATAATTGTCCAAGAAAAAAAATTTGCAGAACTTTTAATGTCTGGCAAAAAATTCAAGACACCTTGAATTCAACCTTAAATTCCATTACTTTAGCCGACCTAATTAACCCCGAAGGAAAGCCCTCGGCTTCCTACCGGGCAAGAAAATAATATGAATAAAAAAATATATTTGGATTATGCGGCCACAACCCCGGTTGATCCTCGGGTAGTAAAAGCAATGCTGCCTTACTTTTCAGATAAATTTGGGAACACAATGTCTTTATATGGTTTGGGTCAAGCAGCCAAGCAAGCCCTGGAAGAAAGTAGAGAGCAGGTGGCTGATTTAATAAAAGCTAAAAGCACAGAAATAATTTTTACTAGTTCAGCTACTGAAAGTAATAATTTGGCTTTGAAAGGAATTGCTCTTGCTAACAAAAACAAGGGCCGACATATTATAATTTCTCCAATTGAACATCCTTGTATTATGGAAAGCGCCAAATGGTTAGAAAGTCAAGGTTTTGAAATAACTAAGTTAAAGGTTGATAAATATGGTCAGGTTAATCCTGAAGACATCAAAAAAGCAATCAAGAAAGATACAATCTTAGTTTCAATAATGCATGCTAATAATGAAATCGGAACAATTGAACCAATTGAAGAAATTGGTAAGATTTGTAGGGAAAAAGAGGTTTATTTTCATACCGACGCTGCCCAGAGCTTTGGGAAAATTCCAATTGATGTAAATAAAATGAATATAGATTTATTGACTGCTAGCTCCCATAAAATGTATGGGCCCAAAGGGGTGGGCTGTTTATTTGTCAGAGAAAAAACTAAAATTGAACCTCTCTTACACGGCGGAGGTCAGGAATTTGGATTAAGAAGCTCTACGGTTAATGTGGCTGGTATTGTTGGTTTTGCCAAAGCCAGTGAGATTTGTAAAAGAAAGATAAAAAAGGAGAGCCAAAGATTGACAAAATTAAGAAATAAATTAATAAAAGGAATCCTTGGAAAAATTGAGTTTTCTCAGCTCAATGGTCATCCCCAAAAGAGATTGCCAAACAATGCCAATTTTTCGTTTTCTTTTGTTGAGGGAGAATCCTTAGTTATCCAGCTTGACCTTTTAGGAATTGCTGCCTCAACTGGTTCGGCTTGTTCTTCCGCAAAATTAGAACCTTCCCATGTGCTTTTGGCAATTGGGTTGAGACCTCAACAAGCCCATGGTTCTTTAAGGTTGAGTTTGGGGAGAAGGACAACTGCAAAAGAGATTGATAAAGCTTTAGCAGTCTTGCCAAAGGCAATAAAAAGATTAAGAAAAATTTCTCCATTCAAGAGAAAATAAAATATGAAAAAAATTGGTCCTTACACAAAAAAAGTTATTGAACATTTTAAAAATCCTCATAATTATGGAAAAATAAAAAACCCTGACGGGAAGGGAAAGGTGGGCAATTTGGTGTGCGGAGATGTGATGTATCTTTATATAAAGATAGGGAAAGATAAAAAAAGAAAAGAGATTATTAAAGATATAAAATTTGAAACCTATGGTTGTCTGGCGGCCATTGCTACCAGCAGTGTAATTACTGATTTGGTCAAAGGGAAAACTATTAAGGAGGCTTTGGAGCTTGATCGACAAAAGATTGCTGATTCTTTAGGAGGATTGCCCGCCATAAAAATCCATTGTTCGGTTCTGGCGGTCGATGCTCTATTTGAAGCAATTCATGATTATTTATCTAAAAACAAAAAACTAATACCCAAAAAACTTAAAGAGAGGCATCAAAAAATTAAGCGAGAAAAGAAAGAAATAGAAAAAAGATATAAAGAGTGGATAAAAATAGAGGAGGAAATGTATAAAAAAAAGTAAAATGAAAAACAAAATTTTAGCTATCTCAGCCCATCCAGATGATTTAGATTTTGCCTGTGCTGGAACGACTGCCAAATTAGTTAAAGAGGGCAATGAAGTTTTTTATTTAATTGTCAGTGATGGCTCCAAAGGTACTCGCAAGGTTAAATTTAGCCAGAATAAGTTAACAAAAATCAGAAAAAAAGAACAAAAAAAAGCAGCCAAAGTCTTAGGAGTAAAGAAGGTCTTTTTCTTGGGCTTGATGAATGGGGAGATTGAAAATACAAAATCTTTGAGAAAAGAACTGGTGAAGATAATTAGAAGAATGAAACCTGATATAATATTTAGCTTTGACCCGGGGAATCTTAGCTTTGACAATATTTATCGCTTTCACCGAGACCACCGGCAGGTGGCTGAAGCAGTATTTGATGCAATTTATCCAGCTGTTCATAATAGCGCTTTTTTTCCTGAACTTCTTAAAAAAGGATACAAACCTTATCGGATAAAAGAAATCTGGTTTTTTGCTACGGCCAATCCTAATAAATTTGTTGATATTACAAAAACTATTGAAAAGAAAATAGAAGCCCTCTCTTGCCACCAGAGCCAGATATTTGACATAAAAGAAATTGCTAAAAGAATAAAGAATTGGGCTAAAAAAGCGGGCAGAAAGAGAAAATATAAATACGCGGAACTTTTTAGAGTAGTTAAACCGAGAGACTAAAAAATACAAAACCTGAAATGAATCTCAGAAAAAATAATTATCGGAGAAAACATCAAAAAGTAATATGTGCAATGTCGGGTGGAATTGATTCATCGGTGGTGGCAGCTCTTTTGAAAAGGGCTGGTTTTGATGTAATCGGAATTTTTATGAAGTTTTGGTCAGCTCCGGAAAAGGATGGATTGCAAGGCAGCTGGAATAGATGCTGTTCTCCGGAAGCAGAAAAAAGAGCGCGTTTAGTAGCTTCAAAACTTGGTATTCCTTTTTATGTTTTAAATTTCGAAAAAAAGTTTAAAAAGAGAATTGTTGATTATTTTTTAGAGGGATACAAAAAAGGGATAACCCCCAATCCTTGTGTTGTCTGTAATAAAGAGATAAAATTTGGATTATTGCTGGAAAAAGCCTTAGCCCTGGATGCTGATTTTGTCGCCACCGGTCATTACGCCCGCCTGCGGCGGGAAATCCCAAATCCCAAATCCCAAATCCCAAATTTTCAATTATTAAGGGCAAGAGATAAAAATAAAGACCAGAGTTATTTTTTATGGCAGCTTGGTCAAGATCAGTTAAGCCAAATTTTATTTCCGATTGGTAATTACACCAAAAATCAGGTTAGAGCCTTGGCGAAAAAGTTTAAGTTGCCAGTTCTTGGTATCCCAGAATCAATGGAAATTTGTTTTGTCCAAACAACAATCAATGATTTTTTAAGGCGATATCTTAAAACAAAACCAGGAAAAATCATTTGTTTAAGGTCGAACCTTAAACAGGAAGTAGTTGGAGAGCATCAGGGTTTGTGGTTTTATACTATTGGCCAAAGAAAGGGAATAGGGCTTCCCGGAGGACCTTTTTGGGTTTTAGATAAAGATTTGAAGAAAAATCTTTTAATTGTCACCAAAAATGAAAAAGATTTATATAAAAAAGAGCTTATTATCAAAAATGTTAATTGGATTGCTGGAAAGACTCCCAGGCTTCCTCTAAAAATAAAAGCCAAAATTCGCTATCGCCATCGGGCAGCTTTAGCAACAATAACTAAAAACCTTAGTCAAGAAACTTACACCCTAAAATTTAACAAATCACAACGAGCCATCACTCCCGGTCAGTCAGTAGTTTTCTACGTGCCCGCCGAAGCTGAAGCTTCGGCGGGCGAAGGCCAGGAACTTTTGGGCGGTGGAATAATTTGCTAAAATTTAAAATAATTGTTATGATTAGAACACATCAAAATTGAAAGGTCGATCCATTCGACACGCTCAGGATCGACGCTGAGCTTGTCGAAGCGTCGGAAATCTAAAATATCAAGTAGAATAATTTTATGGAACTTAATCAAAATCCAAATTTAGGAAATCAGCCCATGGCTGAGCAACTAGAAACTGGGCAACCAGCGACTGAGTCATTGAGGGCTAAAAGAAAGTATCCTCTTTGGAAAATTGGTATCGGTGTGCTGGTCATCTGGTCGCTGGTGAATACTTCGTTATTTATTGTTTTACTGAGTAAGACAGGGAAAGAGCCCGGGCTTGAGAAAGCTCAGCTGGCTCAGGTACTTCAAGAACCAACTACTATCTCAGAGGAAGTGGTCACCGGCGGTCTTCAAGAAAAATATCAAGAGATAATAAATCAGTTAGCTAAACTTAATCAGAAAGAATTCAATGACCCAGAAGTTAAGGACAAGATTGAAAAACTTTCAGAGGAAATATATAATCTTAGAGTCTTACATCCTTATTTAAGATTTAAAGAAATAAAAACCTCTTTTATTCCCACTGGCGTTCCCGATGTTTATGGCCAAGAGTTGAATATTTCCTTTGACCAGGTTCAGGATGCTATTAATAAGGTTCGGGTGTTCGGACCTACTTATGGTGAAGAAGGGGGGAAAATAATTTTAACCGGTGCTGACCTGGCAAGATATATAAAAATTGGTTCTCAAACTTCTTGTGAATACTGCTGTGGAGCGACAACATTAGTGAGAGAAGACGGAGAAGCGGCTTGTGGCTGTGCTCACTCAATAATGATGAGAGGATTGGCAGCTTATCTGATTAAAAATCATCCCGAGCTTTCTGATGAACAAATTTTAAAAGAATTGAATACCTGGAAGATTACTTACTTCCCCAAGCAAACTCTTTCAGCTAAACTCCAGGAAATGGAGAAAGCCGGGGAAGCAGGGATAAAAGAACTTTTGGAAGAGTTTCCCGACTTCCTGCCCCAGATGGTCGGTGGCTGTTAGAACTAAAAATCCTAAATCCTAAATTCGAAATTCTAAACAAATTCTAATGACCAAAATTCTAAATTCCAAACAAAACTTCTGGAAGGTTTCTACTTTGGTTTTGACTGTTTTTTTAGCCTTGAGCTTAACAGTCAATGCAATGCTTTTTTTGAAAAGCAGAAACGCTAAAATTTCTAGTGCCCATCTTTCTGGTTCTGCCGGTTCTTCTTTGGTAAAGCCGGTTTTAGCTGAAGGAATTTATCCTTTGTTTTTTTGTCCTTGCTGCGGCCAGCCCTTAGATAAAAATAATATTTGTTGTGGATTAGCTAAAGAGAGAATAGACTATATTGATTTTTTAGTTAAAACAAAAATTTCTGAAGAGGAAGTTATTTTAGCCTATGTTAAAAAATACGGATTGAATTCTTTTGTCGACAAAAATAAACAAAAAGAAATTAGAGAAAAGCTCATTGCTGCTGCCCCGGCTGACCGGCCAATAATTTCTTTAAATCCTAATTCTTATGATTTTGGAGATGTTAGCCAGAAAAAAGGTAAGGTCTTTACTTATTTTGACTTAAAAAATGAAGGCAAAGATGCTTTAGTAATTGATAGATTAGAAACCTCTTGTGGTTGTACTTTTGGGGCTATTATTTTTAACGGAGAAGAAAGCCCTTATTTTACTATGCCAGGACATGGTTATGACAATCCTGAGTGGGATGGAGTTTCAATTCCTCCTGGTGAGCAAGCTCAGTTAAAAGTGATGTATAATCCTGATGTTCATAAAGACTTTCGAGGAGCAGCCATTAGGGAAATTTCAGTGTTTTCTAACGACCCAATTGATTTTGAAAAAAGAGTCAGAATTGAGTTAAATCAGGTTGATTAAATTAAAATCTAAAGAAAGATTTAGTTTAAAATATGAAATCAAAAATCCAGTTTTTTTTAATTATAGGTTTAGCTATTTTAGGATTAGTTGGCTACGGCTATTTTAAAGCCACGCCTGGGATTGAGAATCAAACAGGAAGTTTGCCAAAGATTGAAATTTCCCCTCAACTTTTTGATTTTGGAGAAGTTGAATATGGCCAAGTGGCTGAATATACCTTTAAAGTAAAAAATGCGGGCTCGGCAATTTTGGAGATAAAAAAAGTAGCTACTTCTTGCGCCTGTACTACGGCCAAAATTGCCAAAGAAAAAATCAATCCTGGAGAAGAAGTCAATCTTCAGGTAGTCTATAATACCGGAGCTATGAGTGGGCCGCACGCTAAAGGAGAGCAAGAAAGAATTATTTATGTTAAAAATAATGACCCAATTAATCCTCAAGTAGAGGTAATGATAACAGCTTATGTTAAATGAATTTTTAGCCAGTATTAATATTGCCAAGCCCTCAGCCATGATTCCTTTGGTGGCCACCACTGGCTTTTTAGATGGGATTCACCCCTGTGCCATTGCCATCTTAATTTTTTTCATTGCCTTTTTATTGACTTTACAGCGAACTTTTAAAAATATTTTTGCCTTGGGTCTGGTTTACATTTTTGTTATTTTCCTTACTTATTTGGGAGTGGGGGTTGGTCTTTTTTCTGGGATTATGCTTTTTGGCCAGCATCACTTTTTTGCTAAACTTGGCTCTTGGCTGCTTATTTTTTTAGGCTTGATAAATATTAAAGATTATTTTTTTCCTCAATTGCCCATTCATTTCCGGATGCCGAAATTTGCGGGTGAAAAGATTAAATCCAGACTGGAAAAAGCAACCTTGCCAGGAATTATAGTGGCTGCTTTTTTAGTAGGACTCTGTTCTGTTCCTTGTTCTGGAGGAATTTACGCTGCCATTACCGCTCTTTTGGCTTCAAAAACTACTTATTTTACCGGTTTTTTATATCTTTTGCTTTATAATTTAATGTTTGTCATGCCCCTGATTATTTTACTTTTATTCGCTGCCAATCCCATCACCTTAGCTAAAATAGCTGAGTGGCGACAGAAACACGAAAGAACCGAAAAATTGGTAATGGGCTTAATGATGATTGCCTTGGGAACAGGAATTTTAATATTCTTTATTTGACCTGACACTAATTTACGAATGAGCACCAATGTCACGAATTATGTCAGATTCAGATATGCTGGAGCAATATTAGTATCATTGGTGTTAAATTAGTGTATTGGTGTCGAATTTATGGAAGAAAAAAATAAACAAAAGCAAAATAAAAAAGAAGAAGAATGTCCGCTTTGTGAGATTTCTGAAGACACTTTAAAAAGATTAAGAGAGAGTAAGGATAAAAAGACTGAGGATAAGTCAGCCAAAAACAATGAGCGATAAAGAGATGGAAAATAGCGGACCAGCTGAATTAGAAGAAGAAAAGAAGTCAGCCTGGAAAATTAAGGCCTTGATTTTAATCTTTATTTTGGGCTTAGGGGCTTTGGCTTTTTTTAAGTTTTATCCGAGTTTTTTTCCTCAATCAACAGCAGAGAAAAGCCAGGGTGGTATTTTAGATATTCTTTCTTCTGAAGGCCTCGGAGTTGGTGATTTGGCTCCAGATTTTGCTTCTGAAGATGTTTATGGAGATAAAATTTCTTTAAGTGATTTTCAAGGCAAAAAACCAGTTCTTTTAGTTTTTTGGGCCACCTGGTGTGATTTTTGCGCTAAAGAATTGGAAGATTTAAAGGATTTTACTGCTGAGCACCAAAAAGAAATCCAAGTAATGGCGATTAGCAGCGGAGAAAGCAAGGAAATCATTGAAGATTATATTCAAGAAGAGAATGTTAATTTCCTGATGGTTTTGGATGAAAAGAGAGAAATATGGAATCAGTACTTAGTTAGAGGCACTCCTTCTCATTTTTTGATTTCAAACCAAAGAGAAATTGTTACTTTAAGACCAGGCTTAGCTTCAAGAGGAGACCTTGAGATTATGACGACTATGTTAACTGAACTCTGGTAACCCCGCACAGATCCTTTTAGGATTATGCGGGGTAAATTCTATGACCCAAGAGGTTTCTATAATTGCTGCTTTTTCGGCTGGGTTTTTGTCTTTTTTAGCTCCTTGTATTTTACCCTTAATTCCGCCTTATCTTGCCTGGCTATCTGGAATTTCTTTAAAAGATAATTTGAGTAAAAAAGAGGTAAGGACTAAACTTCTTTTCCATAGCGTTTTATTGATTTCAGGTTTTTCCCTAATTTTTATTGTTTTAGGGGCAAGCGCCAGTTTTATCGGTCAAATTTTAGCTCCCCGTCGTTTGTTGATTCAAAGAATAGGGGGCTTGATTATTATCTTTTTCGGCTTAGAATTTATTGGCTTTTTGAAGATATTTAAAAATCATCAGGTTAATTTGGTTAAAAAGTTATTTTCCAGACTTAATCATAAAACAAGCTCTTTTTTGATTGGTCTGACTTTTGCCTTTGCCTGGGTGGCTTGCTTTTCTCCAATTTTAGGAACGATTTTGGTGCTTTCTTCTTTTCAAGGGACTTTGACCCAAGGAGTTATTCTTTTAAGTTTTTATTCTTTAGGATTAGCTATTCCCTTTCTTTTAACTTCTTTTTTCCTGGGCTTTGCAATGGAGCGCCTGAAAACCTTTGCCAGAATAACTAAAGGGATTAATTTATTTTCTGGCTTGACTCTTATTCTTTTGGGTATTTTGCTTTTTACTGATAATTTTTATAAAATTGTAATGTGGTTTTCTAAAGTATTTTGATTAAAATGGACAATATAAATAATCAAAAACTAAGCCCGCCTTCGCAAGAGCTACGGCGGGCAAGTAAAAAAGAACAATACTTACGAAGGCGAGAGCAGAAAGAAAAAGAACGTCTTAGACGACTTCGCCAAGCCCGCTACCGGAGAATTAGAAAAATGGGCTCCATTTTTTTACTAGTGATAATTACGGGCTTGGTAATTTTTGGGCTGGCTAATTATTTTTCCAAAGCGGACCAAGGGACTAATTCGGGCGGGCCTAAAATAGAAATAAATCCCCAGAGGTATGACGCTGGTACTGTTTCTATGGCTGAAGGGTTGGTTAAATATACTTATGAAATTAAAAATAATGGTGAGGGTGATTTGAAAATTGATAGAATCTGGACTTCTTGTATGTGTACCACTGCCCGCTTAAAAGTAGGAGATAAAGAAAGCGAGGAATTCGGCATGCACAGCAATCCAATATTCTGGTCTCAGAAAATTATTCCCGGGGAAACGGGCTACTTGGAGGTTACATTTGATCCAGCCCTTCATGGTCTCCAGGGAGTAGGAGAAAATATAAGGGCTGTTTATGTTTCAAGTAATGATCCCCAAAATAAAAAAGCAGAAGTTAGATTAAGAGCAAATGTCGTTCCTTAGTTTTTACTCCCTGCTGGCTTTTCCCAGAGATTTACCTTGACAATGAAATTTGCTATATTAAAAAAGAATATGCTAAATCAACCGATAAAGAGCTCTCCTTTTTCCAATGGCCTGTTATTAATAGGACTGATTTTTGCCTTTTTGGTTTTTTTTATTTTCTGTGAACATCTCCATGGCGATTCAGAATGTAATGTCCATTTCTTTTTAACCAATCAGATTTCATCAAAAGAAAATCTTCTTATTTATAGCCTTTCATTATCTTCTTTTGTCATTATTTCAGTTATCTTTTTTCGGAAGTATCAAAATCTTTTACCGGCCAATATTTCTCTTTCTGCTTCTTTAATGTCGCTGTGGTTTTGGCAATTTATCTTTAAAATTTATAATCCAATTTTAGAGGCTTTCCGTCGGGGAATAATCCATCCTCAAATTTACAACTTTTCTGTAGTGTCTCGCTAGCGATCGATTAGCAGGTTTCATTTTTAAGGTCAGCTGCTAATCAGGGTGTTCGCTAGTTTTTTATTGTAATTTAAGTCCATTGAATGTTAATCTAAAATATGTCTAATCAAAAAAATAAAAATTTCTTTCTTCACGCTTTCTCCCTTGTCTTTAAAGACTTTCTCTTTGTCTTCCTGGCTTTAAGTTTAGCTTTGAATCTTTTGGCTCTTT
>JBHIEB010000010.1:0-11888 GCA_046760405.1 Minisyncoccales bacterium | reverse complement strand
TCAGGCGCCATTAAAGATTTAAAGAGGGCTTTGGAAATAGTGGCGCCAATGAATGAAGACTATGAGCACTGTAAAAAATGGGGAGATTGTAATGGATACGCTCACATTCGTTCGGCTTTGACGAAGCCATTTTTAGCCGTGCCAATTGAAAACAGAAAATTAGCTTTAGGTCAGTGGCAAAATCTTGTGTTCTTGGATTTTGACAACAGGCCAAGAAACAGGGAAGTAATGGTTAAGGTTGTTGGTAAATAAAATAATGCGCATCAGTAAAGTTATAAAAATTTTAATATCCAGCGATGTTGTTTTTCATGGTGCCTGGGGATTTCTTGGTCCTGTTTTTGCCATATTTCTGGTTCAAAAAATAGCTATTGGAAATCCAGCTGAAGGGGCTAAAATAGCTGGCTTTGCCTCCTTAACCTATTGGCTTGTTAAGTCTTCTTTACAAATTCCAATTGGCAGATATCTTGATAAAAATCATGGGGAAAAAGATGATTTTTGGTCTATGGTTTTGGGAACTTTTCTAACTGGAGTCACTCCTTTTGGTTATCTAATTTCTTCCCAAGCTTGGCATATTTATAGTTTCCAAGTTATCCATGCTATTGGCATGGCAATGGTTATTCCTTCCTGGTCTGCCATTTTTACCCGGCATATTGATGAGGGCAAAGAAGCTTTTGAGTGGGGACTTAGAAGTACTTCCTTGGGGTTTGGTGCTGGAATTGCCGGAGCGGTGGGTGGAATTCTTGCTGCTCTCTTTGGGTTTAAAGCCCTCTTTATTTTAGTGGGGAGTTTTACTATGATATCAGCCGCTTTGCTTTTGTTAATTCATAAAGAAATATCTCCAAAAGATAAGCTTTTCCCCCGGATTCCCCCATTTAGATCCCCCTTTCAATTATGAGCAATCGAGAAATAGCTCGAATTTTTTATGAAATTGCAGAATTTTTAGAAATGGAAGGAGTAGCTTTTAAGCCCTATGCTTACCAAAGGGCAGCCATTACTTTGGAAACTTTAGAAAAAGACGTGAGTAGAATTTATAGAGAAGGAGGGAAGAAAGCCGTATTGAAAATTCCCGGGATAGGAGAAAGCATGGCTGAGAAAATTGAGGAGTATTTAAAAACCGGAAAGATAAAATATTATCAAGATTTAAAAAAGAAAACCCCGGTTGATATGGAAGAGTTGATTCAAGTTGAGGGGATGGGGCCAAAAAGGGTCAAAGTTTTATATCAAAAATTGGGGATTAGAAATTTAAAGGATTTAGAAAAGGCAGCCAAATCTCATAAAATCGCCCCTCTTTTTGGATTTGGAGAAAAGACTGAAAAAAATATTTTGGAAGGGATTGCTTTTCTAAAGAGAAGCAAAGGAAGGTTTTTATTAGGAGAGATTTTGCCCAAAGTTAAAGAAATTGAAGAGAAACTTAAAAATTTAAAGGAGATAGAAAAAATCAGTGTTGCCGGTTCTGTTCGTCGACGAAAAGAGACCATAGGCGACATTGATTTTTTAATCGTAACAAAAAAACCCCGCCGAGGGCCCGCTTCGCCCGCGAAGCGAGGCGAGCGAGGCTCGCCTGGAAGGGCGGCAGAAAAAGTGATGGATTTTTTTGTTTCTCTACCCGGAATAGTTAAAATTTGGGGGAAAGGAAAAACTAAGTCTTCTATCAGATTAAAAGAAGGTTTTGATGTTGATTTAAGGGTGGTGGCTAAAAAAAGTTATGGTTCAGCTCTACAATATTTTACCGGTTCCAAAGAACACAATATTACTACCAGGAAAATCGCTATTGATAAAGGGCTAAAACTTAATGAATACGGAGTTTTTCGGGGAAAAAAAATGATTGCTGGTTGGTCAGAAATCGGAGTCTATCGAGCTATTGGGCTTCTTTGGATGGAGCCAGAATTAAGAGAAGACCAGGGAGAAATTGAGGCAGTTCTGGCTGGGAAATTGCCAAAAATTATTGGCTACAGAGATATTAAAGGCGATTTACATTGTCATACAAAATGGGATGGGGGAGCCAATTCTATTGAGGAAATGGCAGAAGCAGCAAAGGAGAGGGGTTATCAATATTTAGGGATTTCAGATCACACCAAGTTTTTAAGAATAGAACATGGTCTTAGTGAGAAACAATTATCTCAACAGCGCAAAGAAATCGATAAAATCAATTCGAACCCCAGATATCGAACATCGAACTTTAAAATATTACAGGGAGCAGAAACAAATATTTTAAATGACGGCTCAATTGATATTAAAGATGAGGCTTTAAAAAGATTAGATTACGCAATGGCTGGAGTTCACTCAAATTTTAAAATGCCAAAAGAAAAAATGACTGAAAGAATAATTAGGGCAATGAAAAATCCTAATATTGATATTATTTCCCACCCCACAGGAAGAATATTGAAGAGAAGGGATGAATATCAAATAGATTTTGATAAGATTTTGAGGGCGGCAAAAGAGTTCGGAGCTATTTTGGAAATTAATTCTTTCCCAGTAAGGTTAGATTTACGCGACCAAAACATTAAAAAAGCAAAAGAGGCGGGAGTAAAAATGGTTATTAACACCGATTCTCACCATAAGAACCAAATGGGATTTATTGAGCTTGGGATCGCCCAAGCTCGCCGCGGCTGGGCCGAGAAAAAAGACATTATAAACACTCAACCTTTAGAAAAACTATTGAAATTTTTCAAATAATTCTTGAGATATTTTTTTATTTGACTTAGATTTGAAATGGAATATAATAGGAATATATGGAGACTATCACTATTTCCAAAAAACAATATCAGAGATTATTAGAGAAGGCTTTGAGGTATGAGTATTTACAGAAGATAATAAAAGAAAAAGGAGATATTTTTGCTCCTCCTCCGACACGAAATGGCAAAGAAGTTATCAAAGCTTTCCAGAAGACAAACCTTTACTCCTCTCAATTTCTTAAGAGCCTAGAGAAAGGCCTGAAGAGATCTTCATATTTTAAAAAATGAAAATTCTCCCTTTACATCCCGAGATTAAGGAATATCTAAAGAAAAAGAACTTAGAAGAGAAATTTAAAAAACAAGAAAGGTTATTTGAAAAAAATCTATTTTACCCCGGTTTAAAAACTGAACTTTTGGAACCAAGAAAAATGCGGATTTGGAGTTTTAGGCTCGATAGGAAATATCGAGCAATTTTTATTTTCCGTGATAAAAAAACAGTTGAAATTATAGATGTAAATAAACATTATCAATAATATTTAGATAAGCTTAAAAAGAATTTTTAATTTAGTGAAGCGCTTATGCCAGTTGAAAGATCAGCGGGAGCGGTAATTTTTCGAAGAGAAAAAGGTAAAATTTATTACCTTCTTTTACATTATGAATCTGGTCATTGGAGTTTTCCTAAAGGGAACATTGAAAAAGGAGAGAAATTAAAAGAAACAGTGAAAAGAGAAGTAGAAGAAGAGACTGGAATTGAAGATATTAAATTTATCAATGGATTTAAAGAAACAATAAAGTATTTTTATCAGCTAAAAGGTAAAGATATTTTTAAAACAGTTGTATATTTTTTGGCTGAAACAAAAAAAAGAGCAGTGAAGCTCTCCTTTGAACATATAGGTTTTAAATGGTTATCTTATGATGTAGCTTTGGATCAGTTGACTTTTAAAAATTCTAAAGAGGTTTTGAAAAGAGTCAACGATTTTTTAAAAAATCCCAAGATTCAACAAACTATTTTTTAGTAGTAACTTTCTCTATAATTTTATCAAAAATTTCTGGATGATTTTGAGCTAATTGAGCTAGAATTTTTCTATCAATTTCAATTTTATTTTTCTTCAAATTATTAATAAACTTACTGTAAGAAATTCCTCTTTCTCGGCAGGCAGCATTAATTTGAATTTGCCAGAGAGCCCTAAAATTTCTCTTTTTCTTTTTTCTATCTCGATAAGCATGAGTCCAGGCATGAAATAAGGCATCTTTTGCTAACCGATATTTTGATTTTCTTCCCCAACGAAAATCTTTGGTGTGTTTTAAGACACGTTTTCTCCTCTTGTGAGCAGTTTTACCTCTTTTGACTCTAACCACTTTACATGGCTACATGGCTACATGGCTACATGGCTAATTGAAAATTTTAACCATTGAACCATTTAACCATGCAATAGTTTTTTAATTTTTTTTGCTTTAGCTTTTGAAACTTTAACCATTTTCCGGCTTTTTCTAACTTTTTTGCCTGACTTTTTTGCTCGATAATGATCAAGACCGGTCGGTCTTCTAAGGACCTTACCGGTTTTAGTGATTTTAAAACGTTTTGAAATTGATTTCCTTGTCTTCATTAATCTTTAGCGATAATCATTATAAATCCTCTCGGCACTCTTTTTAATTCCCCTTCGATTTTTATTGGAATTCTTTTTTCTAAAATTTCGAGAAATTGTTTTATTTTTTCTTTAGCAAATTGGGGAAGTCCTTTTTCTCTTCCTCTCAAAACCATTTCTACTTTTACCCGATTGCCCTTTTTTAAAAATTTTTCTGCCAGATTCACTCTAGTTTCCAAATCATGCAAAGAAATATTGAACCTTAGTCTTATTCCTTTTATCTCGCTGCTTTTTTTAATCCCTTTTTCTTTTTTCTTAAGCTTATAGAGATACTTTCCATAATCCATTATTTTACAAACCGGAGGTTTTACTTTTTCAGTGACCTGGACTAAATCTAAACCGCGCTCTCGGGCTTTCCGGAGCGCTTCTTCCAATGGAACAACTCCTACTTGCTTTCCAGCATCATCAACCAACCTGACTTGAGGAGCTCTTATTCGATTGTTGACTAATGGTTTTTTTATCAAATTTTTGTGGAGATGAAGGGAGTTGAACCCTTGTCCAGAAATTATCTCCAAAATAGATCTACAAGCTTATCCCAACTAGAGAATAGCAGAAAGTTTAAATTGGGCAAAATCTTTCTACTTTTGGTCTATTTTTTTTCGATGGTTTTTCAGACCAAGAAAGAACTATCTATCTCGATGAATATGACACCTGATTTTACTTATCGAGAGTCAGTAAAACAGATGGCATTAAGCTATTGCTAATGCAGGTTTTCTAAATAAGTTGGCACTTATTTTTCTCTTGAAGTTTTACAAGACTCAAGAATGCTTGGCTTGCTTATCTTGGTTAAATTTCTGTCGAAACTTTTCACCCCCAGTAGCCTGCCTTCGGCAGGAAATTCTAAATTCGAAATCCTAAATCCTAAATGTGTTTAGAGTTTGGATAATTGGGATTTAGAATTTGTTTAGGATTTAGAAATTAGTGCTTAGGATTTACCCTTTAGGGTTCTTCTTATTTCTCTTTCAGCTTCTCTTTTTCTAATCAATTCTCTCTTATCAACTTTTCTCTTCCCTTTTGCTGTCGCAATTTCTAATTTTATTTTTCCTCTTTTAGTATACACCCTCAAAGGTATTAAAGTCAAACCCTTTTGTTTTGCTTTGCCAATTAAATGTTTGATTTCTGATTTTCTCAAAAGCAGTTTTCGAGAACGTTCGGGATTATAGTCCGGGGGTGCATTTTTGGGTTGGTAAGGAGGGACATTAGCTCCAATTAAAAAAACTTCCTCATCCTTTAATACCACATAAGCTCCGGCTAAATTTATTCTTCCCGCCTTTATTGATTTTACTTCTTGACCAATCAAAGAAATCCCGGCCTCAAATTTCTCCAGGATCTCATAATTAAAATAAGCCTTTTTATTCTTAATAATTAATTTCATATTTTGATTTTAACAAAAAAATGAGATAAACTGAAAGCGATGATAAGAGAAGAAATAAAAAAACTAATTGAAAAATCAATAAAAGAACTTCAGAAGGAAAAAGTTTTTCCAGATTTTGATATCCCGGAAATTAAAATTGAGCATCCGGAAGAAAAGACTCATGGCGACTATTCAACTAATATTGCAATGGTAATTGCCAGAGAAGTCAGAAAGAAGCCGATGGAAATAGCAGAGATAATAAAGTCAAAAGTCAAAAGTCAAAAGTCAAAAGTCCTCGAAAGAATCGAAGTAGCTAAACCGGGATTTATTAATTTTTTTATTTCAAAAGAGTATCTTCAAAAACAGGTCAGGGAAATTCTTAAAACAGGAGAAAAGTTTGGGCAATTAAAAATTGGCAAAAATAAAAAAGTTCAGGTTGAATTTATTTCAGCTAACCCAACCGGACCCTTGACTGTGGGTAATGCCCGGGGCGGTCCCTTTGGCGATGTTTTAGGAAATATTCTTAAAAAAGCCGGTTTTAAAGTCGAAAAAGCTTATTATATTAATGATTATGGAATGCAGATTTTGACTCTCGGCCATTCGGTTCTAAAAGACAAAGAGGCAAAATATAAGGGAGATTACATTGATTATTTAAATAAAATTATTAAAGAAAAAGATCCCTACAAAGCAGGGCAGAGGGCAGCAAAAATTATTATTAAAGAAATGATTAAAAAGACAGCTGATAAAATGGGGATTAAATATAACGAGTGGGCTTCAGAAACGAGTTTTCATAATTCTGGGGCGGTTGATAAGACCTTAGAATTCTTAAAGAAAAAAGGCCTAATTTATAAAAAAGAAGGGGCTTTTTGGTTTCAATCTTCCAAATTTGGAGACGAAAGAGATAGAGTAGTGATTAAAGCTGATGGTTGGAAAACTTATTTGGCGGGCGATATTGCTTATCACAAGTATAAATTTGAAAAGAAAAAATTTGACAAGGTCATTAATATTTGGGGAGCTGACCATTATGGGGATGTGCCTGGACTTCAAGCAGTTGTTGAGGCCTTAGGGCATAAGGGCAAACTTGATATTATTATTTTACAATTCATTACCCTTATTGAAAAAGGGGAGAAATTAAAAATGTCAAAGAGAGCTGGGATTTATGTAACCATGGATGAGATAATTGATGAAATCAACCCTGATGTGGTTAGGTTTTTTTTCCTTCAAAAATCAGCAACTACCCATTTAAATTTTGATTTATCTTTAGCCAGAGAGCAATCGAAGAAAAATCCAGTTTATTATGTTCAATATGCATATGCCAGAATTTGTAGCATCCTGCGTAAGGTTTCAGACAACAGATTACAGGTTAAAGGTAAAAAAATTAAAAACTATTACCTTAAATCTAACATCTATCATCTTTTAACCCATCCTTCGGAGCTAAATTTAATCAAACAACTCATTAGATTTCCAGAAATTATTGAAGATACGGCAAAAGATTATCAGGTCCAGAGAATTCCTCAGTATGCCATAGAGTTGGCTACAGTTTTTCACCAGTTTTATCGAGACTGCCAGGTGTTGACAGAAGACGAGAATTTAAAGAAGGCAAGAATTGCTTTAATCTTAGCTACCAAAATTGTCCTTAAAAACACCTTAAATCTAATGGGGATTTCAGCTCCAGAAAGAATGTAAATTCAGTGCAGAGGTTCGGCGTGGGGATAAAAAAAGAGAGCATTTTTTATTTTTTGCTCTCACTTTCTTTTGATTCTTCTCGGACCTTTCTTCCTTTGAATTTCTTCCGCATACTCCTACAGAGGGCTTTTCTTGCCCTTCGGCTTCCTCTATTATATTTCACATCAGGACCCCCTCCGTGTTTTAGCTGTGCTTTATTTTACTATAAACTTAGATTTTGTCAACTTTTTCAGGCCAATACCTTAGATGATGTTTCTAAGTTAAAATATTGATAATTTCCGAATTTTTAATAAAATAAAAAATAGCACATAAAAGAGGCGATGGAATGAGAATAGGGGTAAGAGAAAGTATAGTAAAATTCTGGAAAAGGTGGTTTCCTAAAAAAGAAAAAGTAAAAATAATCATTGATGGAGAAAATCTTTACTGGTGTTTAAGGAACGACCTTGGCGGGTTAAAAATAACTAATTACAAAGAATTTGCCCGCCGCTTAGCAAGCGGACAGAAATTCAAGGCAATTTATTACACAAGTGTAGACCAAACAAATCCGGGAAAGAGTTCACGATTTCTCAAAAGTTTAGCCGAGCAAGGATATGAAGTCAGGACTAAACCCCTTGTTTTTGTAGGAGGAAAGCCAAAAAGTGAGATTGACACCCTGATGGCAGTTGGTATTTGTCACTGTGCCATTGACGACGATGTCGATACAGTTGTCATTGGATCCGGCGATGGTCATTTTGCAGATGCAGCAGAGTATGTCAAAGAGGAGGGGAAAAAGGTAAGGGTAGTAAGCACAGAATCTTCGCTCTCAGAAGAGCTAAGAAAAGCGAGCGATGAATGGATTGACCTTGTAACGATAATAAGAGACATAAGCCGGAGAACAAAAACAGGAAAAAAAGTAGATCAAGCGCTATTAATTCTTAGAGGGGGAGGAGTAGTCACCCTGCCTGGACTTGAGCGAAAGATATAAAAAACCGTTAAAAGATATAGAGATGAGAAAATTTCATCTCTTTTTATTTTGAATATAAATATTGACAATTCTTTGACTCGTGATATTGCCTGAGGTAGTTTCCCGAGCAGTATAAAAAAAGAGCGAGGTGTTTTGCTCTTTTATTTTCTCTTTCATTGATCTGTGCTTCCTTGCTCTTTTTTATCTTCTGATTCTTCTGTAAGATACTTCTTATAAGGAGAGTGAGCCGCCAGAAAAGCCCAAGGATAATCAGCACAGATGATTTTCAGCCCACCCTGCTTTTCTTTTTCTGAGGATTCTTTTTCTTTCTCTTTTTCGGATTGCAAACCTATATCCCTCTTATTAAGGGCTGTTTTCATTTTATAACTAAATTCCAAATTTACCAAGTTGATATTAGTCTATTAACTTTGTTAATTTTGTAAATCAATAGATGCCACTTTTTCTTGAAAAAAAGCAGTTAAAATGATATCTTAAGACTATATGGAAATAAATTTTCCGCGATTAGAAAAAAGAATTCTAAAATTCTGGAAAGAAAATAGAATTTTTGAAAAAAGTATTTTAAGGCAAAGAAGAAAGCCGAATTTTGTTTTTTACGAAGGCCCACCAACAGCCAATGCTCCTCCGGGAATTCATCATGTTTTGGCTCGAATTTTCAAAGATATTATTTGTCGCTACAAAACTATGAGAGGATTTAAGGTTTTGCGAAAGGGTGGCTGGGATACTCACGGCTTGCCAGTTGAGCTCCAAATTGAGAAAAAGTTGGGATTGGAAAATAAAAGAGATATTGAAAAGTATGGAATAGCTAAGTTTAATAAAAAATGTAAAGAATCGGTCTGGAGATATAAAAAGGATTGGGAAAAATTAACTGAAAGAATCGGTTTTTGGCTGGACATGGAAAATCCCTATATCACCTATGAGACAGACTATATTGAATCAGTCTGGTGGATTCTAAAAGAGATTTACAAAGAAGGGCTTTTATATCGAGATTTCAAAGTTGTTCCTTATTGCCCGAGATGCGGAACTCCTCTTTCCAGTCATGAGGTAGCCCAGAGCTACAAGAAAATAAAGGAACCGGCAATTTACATTAAATTTAAGGTCATCAACCCAGAGTTTAAAGACTCTTCTCTGTTAGTTTGGACAACAACTCCCTGGACACTGCCAGGAAATGTAGCTATTGCCGTAAACCCTAATTTTACCTATGCCAAAATAAAGGTTGGTGAGGAGTATTTAATTTTAGCTAAAGAAAGGATTGAGGCTTGCGGAATAAAAGGGGAAATTGTCGGAGAATTTAAAGGAGAAGATTTGCTTGATTTGAGGTACGAAGGGCTTTATCCTCCAGATTACAATGAGGTATCAAGGAGCGGCTACAAGGTAATTCCGGCCGATTTTGTTTCCTTGGAAGAAGGCACCGGCTTTGTCCATATTGCTCCGGCTTTTGGAATAGAGGATATGGAGGTTAGTCAAAAAAATAATCTACCTCTTTTATTAAACATTGATGAAGAAGGAAAATTTAGATTGAATGTTAAAAAATGGGCAAGAATGTTTGTCAAAGAGGCCGATCCCCTAATAATTGAAGATTTAAGGGAGAGAAGTCTTTTATTTAAAGAGGAATTATACGAACATGATTATCCTTTTTGCTGGAGATGTAAGACTCCTTTGCTTTATTACGCTAAAAAAAGCTGGTTTATCAAAATGAAAAAAGTCAAGAGAGATTTGGTTAGGAATAATAAAAAAATTAATTGGACTCCGGCTCATTTAAAAAAAGGCAGATTTGGAGAATGGATAGGAAAAGTCAAGGATTGGGCAATTTCCCGAGAGAGATATTGGGGAACTCCCTTACCTATCTGGCAATGCCGACAATGCAAAAATTTAGAAGTAATCGGTGGCAAAAAAGACCTTTTAAAACAAAAGTTCAGCAATAATAAATACTTTATTTTAAGACACGGAGAAACCTCTTATCAAACCAAATTTAGAAAAATAATCTATCCTAAAGGAAAGGCTCCATCTGTTGGATTAACAAAGAGAGGAAGAATGGAAATAAAGGCCCTAATCAAAAAACTTAAAAGAAGTAAAATCGATTTAATTTTCTCTTCTGATTTTTTTCGAGCTAAAGAAACTGCCGAAATTATTGCCAAAGAATTTGACCTCAAAATAAATTTTGACAAAAGACTCAAGGATATAAATTTAGGAATTTATCATGGAAAATCAAAGGAAGAGTTCTATGGAGCTTTTCCAGATATAAAAGAAAGATTTTACAAAAAACCTAAAAACGGAGAGAGCTGGTTAAGTTGTAAAAAAAGGATGATTCGTTTTCTAAAAGATATTGACAGGAGATATCAAAATAGAACTATTTTGATTGTTAGTCACGGAGACCCTTTGTGGCTTTTAGAAGGAATATTAAAGGGGTCGTCTGATAAAGAACTGGCAAAGCAAAAACTACAAAGAAAGACGATAAAAACAGGAGAGTTGAGAAAAATAAAATTTAATTTGTTACCGCTTAATAGAAAAGGGGAAATAGATTTTCATCGCCCCTATATTGATAAAGTGAGATTCTATTGCCAAAAATGTGGAGATTTAATGGAAAAAATTCCAGAATTAATTGATTGCTGGTTTGATTCCGGAGCAATGCCCTTTGCCCAATATCATTATCCTTTTGAAAATAAAAAGCTAATCAATCAAAGAAAACAGTTCCCAGCCGATTATATTTCTGAAGGAATTGATCAGACCCGAGGATGGTTTTATACCTTGCTGGCAATTTCAACTTTGCTTTCGAAAGGTCCATCTTATAAAAATGTTATTTCGGTAAGTCATGTTTTAGACGAAAGAGGAGAGAAAATGTCAAAATCAAAAGGAAACGTAGTTGACCCCTGGTATATTGTTAAAAAATATGGAGCAGATACTACTAGGTGGTATTTCTATACCGTGAATCAACCTGGTGATTCAAAATTGTTTTCCGAGAAGCAGGTAGCAGAAACCTTAAGGAAATTTATTATGACTTTCTGGAATTGCTATGTGTTTTACAACACATACGCGGAAATAGGCGGAATAAAGCGCGGAACTACTCAGGAATATATCGGCGTGAATCAGCGTGTTAATCTGCCTGAATCTACCTCTACTCTATTAGATAAGTGGATTATTTCTCAGTTAAATAAATTAATTTTGGATGTAACGAATGCTTTAGATAAATACGATGTGACTTTCGCTGCTCGGGCGATTGAAAATTTTGTTATTAATGATCTCTCTTTATGGTATATCAGGAGATCAAGAAAAAGATTTCAAAAACCAAAAACAGAAAAAGAATCGGAGGAAGCCTCCCAATCTTTAGGTTTTGTACTTTTAACTTTAAGCAAACTGGCCGCCCCCTTTATTCCATTTTTGACTGAAGAAATTTATCAAAAACTTCCAATTTTAAACTCCAAACTTCCAAAGTCAATTCATTTAGAAGATTGGCCAAGAGCGAATAAAAAGCTGATTAATAAAAGGTTAAATAAAAAAATGGAAACAGCTAGAGAAATCGTTTCGTTGGCTTTGGCCGAAAGAGCCAGGGCTGGAGTGAAAGTAAG
>JBHIEB010000009.1:0-12463 GCA_046760405.1 Minisyncoccales bacterium | reverse complement strand
CCAGAAATAAAATATTTTTGAGGACCTAATCTTTTGAACTTTTCTTTTTCTTTCCCTAAATCATGCCCTTTTTCTACTGCTTTTTTTATCAGGCTAAGTTTTTTTCCTTTAAATCTTTCCTCGACCTCTTTCAGCAAAAACTTCTTACTCGCTCCAAAATACTTAAAGAGCCAGCCAATGAAAATATCATTTTCAATAATTTGAGGCGCTTTTAACTCTTTTAGAAGAGACTTCGTGTCAATTTGATACAATTTCTTTTTTGTTTTTAAGCTTTTGCTTCCCAAAATAAACCCATTTTTATTTAGGTTTTTTTGATGCAAATCGATTGTTTTTTGGTCCAAAGCCACAATTATGTCATATTTGTCTGCGTGAGAATAAACAGGTTTGTCAGAAATCCTTATAACATTAAAGTTATGACCTCCTCTTATTAAAGAAGGGTAATCCCGATAATTAAAGACATAGAAACCGGCAGAAGAAAAAACCTCTCCTATAAAATAAGAGGTCACATTTGTGCCTTGACCTGCTTTCCCACCGATTAAAATTATTTTTTCCATGGAATTTATTTTATATAATATTTTAATTTTACTCTACCGTGACCGACTTTGCAAGGTTCCTTGGATAATCCGGATCGCAACCTAACAAAACTCCCATAAAATAGGCGAAAAGTTGCATCGGAATAGCGGTTAGAATTGGGGTTAACATTTCTAAGGTTTTGGGAATATAAATTATATCATCGACTAAGTTTTTGGTATCTTCATTGTTTTCAGTAGTCAGAGCAATTACCGGTCCTCCTCGGGCTTTAATTTCTTGAATATTAGAAACCATCTTATCATAAACGCTATCTAAGGGACAAATGGCAATTGTTGGGAAATTTTTATTAATTAAAGCAATGGGGCCATGTTTCATTTCACCGGCTCCATAACCTTCGGCATGGATATATGATATTTCTTTTAACTTTAAAGCTCCCTCCAAAGCAACTGGATAGTTATATTTTCGACCAATAAAAAGAAAGTTTTTGGAGTTTTTGTATTTTCCAGCCAGCTTTTGAATTGGTGATACATTTTTTAAAACTTCTTTAACAAGTTCGGGAATTTTTGAAAGTTCTCTCGCAATTCTCTGACCCATTACCAAAGATATTTCTCTTTGTCTGCCTAAAAATAAAGTCAAGAGAGCCAAAACTGCTAATTGAGAAGTAAAAGCCTTGGTGGAAGCTACTCCGATTTCGGGTCCCGCATGATTATATATCCCAGCCTCTGTTTCTCTAGCAATCGAAGAACCAACCACATTAACGATACCTAAGCTCAAGCCACTTTTTCTTTTAACTTCTTTGAGAGCTGCCAAGGCATCAGCTGTCTCTCCTGATTGGGAAATAAAAATAGTGGCTGTTTTTCTATCTAAGATTGGTTTCCGATAGCGGAATTCAGAAGCCAAATCAACCTCAGTAGGAATGCCAGCATATTCTTCTAACATATACTCACCTGTCAAGCCAGCATAATAAGAAGTGCCGCAAGCAACAATATTTAATCTTTCAATTTTTTTTAATTTTTCTTGAAGCATTTCTATCCCGCCCAGTTTGGCTAAACCCAATTCAATTATTAATCTCCCTCGTAGAGAATTGGTAATGCTTTCTGATTGCTCCATTATTTCTTTTAACATAAAGTGAGGGTAGCCACCTTTTTGAGCTTCCTCTAAGTCCCAGTCAATTTCATTAACTGTTTTTTCAACCTTCCGTTGATTTAAATCCTGAATAAAAAATTGAGAAGGGTTTAAAACAGCGATTTCACCGTCATCGAGGTAAATAACCTTTTTAGTGTGAGTAATAACAGCCGAAGGATCGGAGGCAGCCAAATATTCTTTTTCGCCCAAACCTATTAACAAAGGAGCGGAATTGCGAGCTAAAACTAATTTATTGGGGTCTTTTTTGGAAATTATTGCTAAGGCATAAGTGCCCTTAACAAAATGAAGGGCCTTCCGGACCGCCTCTTCTAAATTCCCTTGAAAGAAATGTTCAATGAGGTGGGGTAGAACTTCGGTGTCCGTTTCAGAAATAAATCTATGGCCCTTTTGAATAAGTTTTTCTTTCAATCTTTGGTAATTTTCAATTATTCCATTATGAACAAGATAGATGTTTTTTTGACAATCAGCGTGGGGATGGCAATTAATTTCAGTCACCCCGCCATGGGTTGCCCACCTAGTATAAAAAAGAAAAGGCGTCCCCTTGAGGTCCGTCTGAGAAAGTTTTTTTTCTAAATTATAAATTTTACCTACCGCTTTTACTACCGAAATCTCTTTTTCCTTTGGGTCATAAACCGCCATGCCGGCTGAATCATAGCCACGATACTCCAAGCGCTTCAGAGCATCAAGACCTATTTTGATGTCCTTTTTCTTTCCAATGTAACCTATTATTCCACACATTGAACTAAACAACTATATTAATTAATTTCCCGGGAACAAAGATTGCTTTTTTAATTTTTTTGCCTGATATCCATTTTCGCATTTTTGGGCGAGAAATTGCAAGCTTTTTTGCTTCTTTCTCTGAAATATCTGCTTTAACTTCAATTTTATCTCGCACCTTACCATTAACCTGAATGACTAAAGTGATAATCTCTTCCTTTACTAATTCTGGGTCATATTTTGGCCAGGCCTGATTGTGAATTGAATCTTTATGCCCCAATAGACGCCAAAGCTCCTCAGTAATATGCGAAGCAAGAGGGGCTAAGATAATTAACATTCTCTCAACTATATCTTTGCCAACATCTTTTTTATTGGCGGTAGCAAAATTGATAAACTCCATGAAACCAGCTATAGCGGTGTTGAACTTCATTTTCTCTAAATCTTCGTCTATTTTTTTATTAAGTTTATGAATTTCCTTGATAGCTTTTGGATTGCTTTTCTTATTTTCGACACAATCTAAGACTAATTGCCAAACCCGACTTAAAAAGCGATAAACCCCTTTTACTCCTTGACTGCTCCAAGCAATTGCTTGGTCAAAAGGACCCATAAACATCTCATAAACCCTAAGAGTATCTGCTCCATAATTTTTGACAATATCATCGGGGTTGATTATGTTGCCAAAAGATTTTGACATCTTGCGTCCATCTTCAGCTAAAACTGTTCCGTGAGAAGTTCTTTTTTGGTAGGGCTCGGGTGTGGGAGCTACTTTAATATCAAAAAGGAATTTATAAATAAAACGAGAATACAACAAATGCAAAGTTGTATGCTCCATACCACCATTATACCAATCAACTGGCATCCAATATTTTAATTTTTTGAGAGAAGCCAATTCTTTATCATTTTTGGAATCACAATAACGCATAAAATACCAATTTGAACCTGCCCAATTGGGCATGGTGTCAGTTTCTCTCTTGGCTTTTCCTCCACATTTTGGGCATTTTATATTTACCCACTCAGCTACAGCTGCCAGAGGAGATTCACCAGTACCAGTTGGCTGATATTTCTCTACAAAGGGAAGCTCAACAGGCAAATCTTTCTCTGGTACAGCGATCCACCCGGGATTTAAAATTTCTCCTCTATTAAATTTCTCCTTTAGTTTGGGATTTGTGATTTGGAATTTGGGATTTTCCACTCGTTTTTTGCATGCAGGGCAAAAAATGAGTGGTATCGGTTCTCCCCAATAATGCTGTCTGGAAAAGACCCAATCTCTAAGTTTATATTGGACCGCCTTTTTTCCCAAACCTTTTTTCTCCAACCATTGAGTAATTTTTTCAATTGCCTCTTTGGAAGTTAAACCATTAAATTGACCAGAATTAACTAAAGTTCCATAATCAACAAAGGCCTCTTTTGAAATATCGCCACCTTTTATTACTTCTCTAATTTCCAGACCATATTTTTTAGCAAAATCGTAATCTCTTTTATCATGAGCTGGAACAACCATTACTGCTCCTCCACCATAGGTGCCAACCACATAATCCCCTATCCAAATAGGAATTTTTTCATCATTAACTGGATTTTTGCAAAAAGCACCTGTAAAAACTCCTGTTTTTTCTTTCTCCAATTGAGTTCTTTCAAACTCTGTTTTTTCTTGAGATTTTCTAATATACTCTTCAACTTTCTCCAGACGGTCTTTGGTAACTAACTTTTTAAGCAAAGGATGTTCAGGAGCTAAAACAATTGCTGTTGTACCAAAAAGAGTATCAGTCCTGGTGGTGAAAACCTTGATAACTTCTTTAGAGTTCTCTACTTTGAAATCAATCTCTGTCCCGTAACTCCTTCCAATCCAATCAACTTGTTGAGCTTCTATTTTTTTCCAATAGTCAACTTTATCCAAATCATTAATTAACCTATCAGCATATTTTGTAATTTTAAGCATCCATTGTTTAAGTTCTTTTTGACCAACTGTCGCTCCACATCTTTCACATTTTCCTTCAACCACCTCCTCATTAGCCAAACCAATTTTACAAGAAGGACACCAATTAACCGGAATTTTTGCTTGATAAGTTAAGTCATTTTTAAAAAGTTGCAAGAAAATCCATTGAGTCCATTTATAATATTTTGGGTCAGTAGTGTTAATCTCTCGATTCCAATCAAAAGAAAGACCTAAACTTTTAAGCTGCCTTTTAAAATTTGCGATATTTTTCTCAGTTGCCACCTGAGGATGAATCCCTGTTCTAATAGCATAATTTTCCGTAGGCAAACCAAAGGCATCCCAACCAATAGGAAATAAAACATTATAACCTTCCATTCGCTTTTTTCTAGCTATAGCATCCAAAGCAGAATAGGAACGACAATGACCCACATGAAGTCCTTCTCCTGAGGGGTAGGGAAATTCAACCAAAATATATTTTTTCGGTTTTTTCGAAAAGTCTTCAGCTTGATAAAAATTATTTTCTTCCCAATTTTTTTGCCATTTAGGTTCTATTTTTTGGGGAGTATATTTCATAAGAAAGATTCTAAGATATTAATATCTTAACACGAAAAACGGCTTTGTAAAATAATGTATAATGAATTAATCTATGAAAACTGCCTTGGTTTATAATCCGGAAATAAAAAACTATAACTTTGGCAAAGGCCACCCCTTTACCAGTGAGAGATTTGAGAATTTTATAAATTTTCTAAAAGAAAAATTGTCAAATTTCAAGGATTATTTTGAAGAGATAACACCTGAGCCAGCAACCAAAGAAGACTTAAAATTAGCTCACAGCCAAGAATATATTGAGGCAATGGAAAAAGCTTCAGCCGGAATTATCTTGCCAAATATTTTTCAGTATACCACGGTTGATAATTTAGACCCTTCGACTGGTTACTTGCCCAGAGGAATTGATTGGGCAACCAGAGTAGCGGTTGGTACCTCTTTGGCAGCCGCAAAATTAGTTTTGGAAGGAAAATTCAAAAAAGCAATCTCAGTTGGGGGTGGTCTTCATCATGCCAAAAGAAAAAGAGGGGAGGGCTTTTGTATTTACAATGATGTTGCTATCTGTGCTAAAAAATTACTTAAAAAGGGGGTAAAAAGAATTTTAATTTTAGATACTGATGCCCACGCTGGCAATGGAACAGCTGAAGCCTTTTATGAAGAAAATCAGGTCTTATTTGTTGATATTCACCAAGATCCCAGAACTTTGTATCCGGGAACCGGTTTTATAAATGAGGCTGGCAAAGAGAAAGGTGAAGGTTTTACTATTAATATTCCGCTTCCGCCTGGAGCTAGTGATGATTCCTATCAATATGTATTTGAAGAAATTATCTTTCCGATAGCTAAAGAATTCCAGCCAGAAATAATTATCAGGAACGGGGGTTCAGATCCCCACTTTGCTGATGGCCTGACTAATTTAGGTTTAACCTTGGAAGGGTTTAAAATGATTGGCGAAAAAGTAAGAAGATTAAGTAAAGAAGTTTGTGGGGAAAAAGAAGTCGACCTCATTGCTTCGGGTTACAATCAAAAAATCCTACCTCTGGCTTGGTCGGCCTTAATCTCTGGGCTTTTAAATATCGAGATTAAATTAAAAGAGCCCTTTCCAACTAAAGCTCCAGCAAAAAATTATAAATTGGAAGAAACCAAAGAAATAGTGAAAGAACTTAAAAGTTATCTCAAAGAATACTGGAAGTGCTTTCAGTAAAAGATTATAATTTAAATAATTAGAAGTGATCGGGAAGTCTTCCCAATCAGGATTGCAATTTGAATAATTTCTTTGCGTTTTCTGTAGTAATATTCGCCACTTCCCCAACACCAACTTCCTTTATCTCAGCAATCCTTTTGGCTACGTATTTTACATAAAGGGGTTCATTTCTTATTGCAGAAGCGGATTCACGCTGATTAAAACGCGGATTAACGCCGATAGGCGGAGTTAAATAAGGACAATCAGTCTCTACTAAAATTCTATCTAGGGGAGTTTTTTTAATATTTTCCTCAAAATCAATGCCTTCAATTTTTTTAAAAATTATTCCATTAAAACCGATATAAAGACCCATTTTTAAATATTCTTGAAGTTGCTCTAAGGTACCAACAAAACCATGCATCACCCCTTCTATTTTTGACTTTTGACTCTTGACTTTTGACTTTAAGACCTCTATGAGGTCATCATGGGCCATTCGACAATGAAAAATTACCGGTAAGTTTAACTCTTTGGCTAATTTTAATTCTTCAGATAACAATTCTTTTTGTTTTTGTTTGAACAATTCTTTTTTTCGAGTGGTTTTTGGCCTCCAATAATAATCTAAACCAATCTCACCAATTGCTATTACTTTTTTAGTCCCTTTGGCTCCGTTCAGGGCAAGCTTTTTGTATTTTTCATAATCAAATTCTTTTTCAAAGCTTTTTTCCTCCAATTCATCAGCTTTTATTTTCACCAACCCAGTATCCAGATTTATTGGATGAAGCCCGATGGCAGCGAAAACACCTGTTTGATAATTTTTGGTAATTCCTACTGCCTTTTTCGAAGTTTTAAAGTTTGTCCCAATATTTATCATCCAGACATCCTTTTCCAGACAATTTTTAATTACCTTTTCTCTGTCTTTTTCAAAAGCAGTAAAATTCAAATGGGCATGAGTATCAATTAACATAATTTAATTTTATATTTTTTTTCTAAATAAAAAAACACAGCAAAGCTGGGACAGATATAAGCCCGAATAAAAGCTGTGTTTAATCCTTAAATAGATCGAAGGTCGGGCATTCAATACACTGAATTTTATCTCCGGCAAATTCTCTTATAGTTTCCTCGTCTTTGTCAGATATACTCTTTAGCAAAAAACTGTTAAGTCCGGTAGAAACATTGGGTTGGATAAGAACGGCGGGCTTTTCTGTGGCAAAAATTATCCAGTGTCTTATGCTTTCTTCTGGGGGATACATCGCTTTAAATGCAAAGAGAAGTCGTTCAGCGCTTTCACAGGTAATTATTTTCTCGTCTGGATCAAATTGAAGACACGAGATTACTTGTAGTCTGTCTTTGGCGAACTTTTCTATGACCTTCTCACCGTCTTTTGTTAAATCTGCGAGCAAGAAACTGTTAAGTCCGGTAGAAACATTGGGCTGGACGAAGGCACTACGGCTTTCTTTAGCAATAATTATCCAGTGTCTCACTCTAACATCCGGTGGGTACATTTTCTTGAATGTACCAACCAGTGCCTCAGGGCTCTCGCACATAATTCTTGGCACTCCAATCACCTCTTTTTTAAATTGCTATCTTCACGATATCATGTTCTCCTTCTAAGAGTCAAGTGTATAGCTTGGCCTAGGAAAAAGCGGTTTGCTCTTTCTGGTCTTTAGCTGCTCAAATATTTTCTCTGAAGTCTCGGGTAGAAAAGGTTCTGACATTCTGGCGATGTTTCCGATGGTATATAATAAATTCAAAATGCTGGTTTTTTGATTCCCTTTTTTCTCCCAAACCTTCTCTTTTTCAATATATTTATCGCAAAAACTAATCAGCTCCCAAATCGAAATCAAAGCTTCATTTAATTTAAATCCTTCTAAAGCTTTTTTGTACTTTTCCCGTGTTTTATTTATCTCTGCCTGGAATTTAGTATTTTGAATCTCTTTGAGATCTAGAATTTCGGATTTTAAATTTAATTTCTCCGCTAAAGCAACTATCCGAGCCACCAGATTTCCAATTCCCTTGGCTAAATCGGCATCATATTTTGCTTCTAATTTCTTCCAAGAAATATCGCCATCTCTGCCAAAGGGAAAGGACGATAAAAGTAAATAACGGGTAGCATCTACGCCAAATTTTTCTATTAATTCTTCAGGCCAAATAACATTACCCAAAGACTTACTCATTTTTTGTCCATCAACAGTGAAATAGCCATGAATAAATAATTTCTTGGGCAAAGGAATTCCCAGACCCAAAAGCAAAGCTGGCCAAATGGTAGTATGAACTCTAAAAATATCTTTTGCCATAAGTTGAACTTCAGGTGGCCAAAATTCTGGTAATCTTTTGGGGTCACCCTCCCACCCTATCCCAGTGAGATAATTCAAAAATGCGTCCACCCAAACATAGGATGTAAGTTGGGGTTCAAAAGGCAAAGGAATTCCCCATTTTACTTTTTCGCGAGAAACAGAAATATCTTTTAGTCCTTTTTTAAGAAACTCGAGGATCTCTGTTCTTTTCTCTTTGGGTCTTATTTTGAACTCATCATTTTTGATTCTTTTTTCAATTTCATTGCTAAACTTTGACAGTCTGAAAAGATAACTTTCTTCTTCCATTATTTCTGGCTCAGTTTTATGGTCAGGACACTTGCCATCAACTAAATCGCTTTTGGTCTTGTACTGTTCACAACCTAAACAGTAAAGTCCTTTATATACCCCTTTGTAAATTAACCCTTTTTCATGTAATACTTCTAGAGCTTTTGTAACGGCTTTTTCATGGCTGGCATCGGTGGTTCTAATAAAATTATCATAAGAGATATTTAACTTTTGCCAGCCTTCTTTAAATCTTTGAGAATTTTCGTCGCAGAGTTGTTGGGGGTCTTTGTTGAGTTCTTTTGCTGTCTGTTCAATTTTACCGCCGTGTTCGTCAGTACCGGTCAAAAAGAAAACTCTCTCGTTTTTTAATCTATGGTAACGAGCTAGAATATCGGCGGCTATGGTAGTATAAGCATGACCGAGATGCATTCTATCATTTACATAATAGACAGGGGTTGTGATATAAAATTTTTTCTGCTGTTGTGACATAGTTTTAAAAAGGAGGTTTTAGCCTCCTTTTATCTTACCAAAATTCTATTCTAGATAAAACACTTATGCTTTTGGGTTTACATATCTTTATTAAGTTGTTAATATATTTTTAGAACACGAAAAATAAGGAGGAAGTGAAGTGACCCAAAAAGAATTCTGGGAATTAGTTGATTGGGTAAATAATAACCGAGATTTAATCCCCGAAAATATTCAAGAAGAAATCCAGAAAATTCTCGAACAAGTCGGGACTGTGTACTCTTGTCGCGTTGCCCGCTCCGCTGGTCATAGCTCTGTCAATTATGAGAAAGCTGTGAATGCCTTGAGAAATCTTTTGGAAAAGTGGCAACTGCCTCTTCCAGAAATTAAAGCAGTAAAATAGCACAAAATAATAAGGCACATTGTGCCTTCTTTTTATTATGAGGCCTACTTCAATGATTATTTTCCAACAACAACCACAAATTCTCCTTTTACTTTGTCCTCTTTTATCTTTTTAATTACCTCGCCGATTTTACCACGATAAACTGTTTCAAATTTTTTGGTTAACTCACGACAGACCACCACCTCGAATGTCGGACGTCGCACGTCAGATATTGAATTTAATTCATTTAGGGTTTTAAGGATCCTATGAGGTGACTCGAAAAAAACAACTGGATATTCTGAATTTACTATTTTTTCAAAAAATTTTTTTCTTTTTCTTTTTGTGGGAGGAAAACCTAAAAATAAAAATTTGTCCATCGGAAATCCAGAGATGCTGGCCGCAGCTGTTACTGCTGAAGGACCGGGAATTGGCACAATTTTAACTTTATCACTTAATAACTTAATCACTTCGCTCACTAACTTATTTCCTGGATCAGAAATCCCTGGAGTTCCGGCATCAGAAACTAAAGCTAAATCTTTTCCTTTTTTTAAAAGCTCTAAAATATAATTTACTTTTTTTAATTTACTATGTTGATGATAGCTTAAAAGTCGAGTTTTTATTTGATAATGGGTTAATAATTTCTTTGTTACTCTGGTATCTTCGCCTAAAATTAAATCAACACTTCTTAAAGTATCTAAAGCCCGGACGCTAATGTCATGGAGATTTCCAATGGGAGTGGAAACGATATAAAGAGTAGACATGTGTTAAAATTCGAAATTCGAAGCACGAAATCCTAAACAATGTCAAAATCTAAATGACTAGAACCCAAAACAGGTTTAGAACCTCGCACCAATCCTCGCTTCGCTTGGATGGTACGGGGCAAGCATTTGAATTTATTGATTAGAATTTGCCTGCCCCGTAGTTAAATTCGAAGAATTTATACTATCGGGGTTTAGGATTTAGAATTTCGGATTTAGGATTTATTTATAATGTTGTTTTTTCTTCTTTTCTTTGCTTTAAAAAGTCTCTTAGAAATTCATAGATTATTCCTCCCAAAGGAATAGCTAAAATTGCTCCTAAAATTCCCCAGAGTCTTCCTCCAATTAATAAAGCAATTAAAACTAAGACAGCTGGTAATCCAACTAATTTTTTGGTTAAAACTGGAGTTAGAATATTTCCTTCTATCTGTTGAATTAGAATAAAGGCAATTAAAATAAGTAAAGCCTTCCACCAGGAGTCCAAAGCCGACATAAGAGTAATTACTATTCCGGCGACAATTGGTCCTAAAACTGGGACAATCTCCGTTACTCCTGCAAATAAACTTAAAACAAAAGCATAATTTATATTAAAGAGTCTAAGAGTAAGATAGCAAGCTAATCCGACAAAAAGGGAACTTAAAATTCTGGCTCCAAACCAGGCAGCAGTTTTAGTCTGACACCTCTCCCATAAATTCAGAAAATAGCTCTCGTGCTTTTTAGGAGATATAAGTTTAATGGCTCGCTCTACCTCTTTTTCTTCTATTGAAAGAAAAATGGCAATGGCGAAAATGGTAACAGTGGAAAAAAATCCTCCAAAAATAGAAATTATGGCCGACAAAATACTAGAAGAGGCCCGAATTAACCAATCTTGAAAAGCCTGGGTAAAATCTTCAAAGCTTTCAAAGGCCTCAATCCCCAAGCCTCTTAAAGGAGGAGCTAACTTCTCAAAATATTGAGGGAAAAGTTGGCTGAACTGCTGAATCTCAGCAATAAATACAGGAGCTGTCCAATAGATAAGAAAGCCCAAAATTCCGAAAATGGCAATATAAATAAAAATTGTCGATACTACTCGGGGGATTCTTCTCTTTTGTAAAAAATTAATTGCTGGGTTAAACAAAACTGAAATTATTAGAGCAAACATAACCCAAACTAAAATATCTTTTATTAAGTAAAGAATATAAAAGCCCAAAAAGGCAATAGCGATTCGTAAAACTGCTCCCCAAGATATATCTAATGTTTTTTCATCGTTCATAATTTCAATAATTTTTGAAATTTTGTCTTATCTTTAAATGGCCCGATTAAAGCTAAATTTAATTTGGGCGGCTGAAAAATGTCTCTGGCTACTTTCAGAATATCGCTGGCAGTGACTTTATCAATTTTGGCGAAAATTTCTTTGGCAGTTAAAACTCTCTTTTCTAAAAGTTCTTGGCCGGCATAAAAAGAGGCTTGGGCATTAGAAGGTTCTAAGGCAAGGGCTGTTATTCCCTTTATATAATCTTTGGCTTTTTTTAATTCCTCAGTCGGAACTTTCTCTTGAGAAATTTTCTTGTATTCTTTTAAAATAGTTAAGATTGCTTTTTCTATTTTTTTATTATCTACTCCAGCCTGAGTAACTAAATATCCGCTATCAGGATTTAATTGAGAGCTAGTGCTAATATAATAGGCTATTCCTAATTTTTCTCTTACTTCCAAAAATAACCTGGAGCTCATCATCCCCCCTAAAATCACCGCTAATAATTCCTGAGCATATCTTTGGGGATGAAAAAGATTGTACGCTCTTGCCCCCAGACATAAATGAGTTTGGTCAGTTTGCCTTGAATACAAAAGCAAATTGGGTCTATTTTGTTTCTCAATTACTGGAGGTTTTTCTACTGGCTGGGTTTTTTTTATTTTAGAAAAACATTTCTTTATCTTTTGAATGGCAGAAGAATGGTTTATTTTTCCGGCTACACAAATAATTGTATTTGAAGCTACATATTGTTTTTTCATGTAAGCGGTTAGTTTTTTCCGAGTGATATTGGCTACGCTTTCTTTTGTCCCAATAATATCCCAGCCAGCTGGTTGGTCACCGTATAAAAGTCTTGTCCACAAAACCTGAAGATAGACCATAGGGTGGTCGCAACGCATGTTAATTTCTTCAATAATTACCCCCTTTTCTCTTCTTGCTTCTCTTTCCGGCAACAAACTATTGAAAAAAATGTCAGAAACCCAATCCAGAGCCAAATC